>JAHEML010000725.1 GCA_024643705.1 Caldilineaceae bacterium
CCCACCCGCGAGAGCGGCACTCTGGGCTTGCCGGTGGTGGTGAAAGGCCAAGATCTGCTCTCTATTGCCAACGACGGGATAGGCGAGAGGTTGGTGGCATTGACGGTGACCGCAGATGCCGCGGACTGGGCAGACCATATCGATACGTTTGACAAAATTTTTGCCAGCCTGGGTACCAACCCCCAGACAGGAAAGGGAGGAAACTAGGCCGTGATGAATCTGATACTTTCCTTGATTACCCCACGGCCCTTAATTACCCCACGGCCTTTGATCGCCCCACGACCCCACCGGCTCTATTGGCTGTTGGCCGGGCTGCTCATTGGCGTTGCCTCGCTCTTCGTTGTTCAGCGCGCCCAGGCTATCGAACGCGGGCCGCTCAACGCCGCCTTGCTGGCAACCGTGCAGGTAATTGTCCCTGTGGCTGCCGAACAGGACAGCTACAGCACGGGCAGCGGCACAATCCTCTCCGAAAGCGGCCTGATCCTGACCAACTATCATGTGATGGCCGACATCGAAAAAGAGAAACTCTACAATCGGGATGGATTTGCCGGCATCGGCGTGAACCCAACCAATCTCAAGGGGCGGCCCGTCTTGAAATATGCGGCCCATCTGGTAGCGAGCAACCCAATCCTGGACTTGGCCCTGTTGCGGATCACCGGCCTGCTGGAAGACGAAAGCCTGCCCCTGCCAGAGAATCTGGGCCTCACCGTCATTGAGATCGGCGACAGCCAGGCATTGCAGATCGGCGACGAAATCAACGCCTTTGGCTTCCCTTCCATCGGCGGCGACACGGTCACCTTTACATCGGGCATCGTCTCTGGCTTTGAAGACCAGGAAGAAGATGGCTATGCCGAATGGCTGAAAGTGGATTTGAACATCAACCACGGCAACTCCGGCGGGCTGGCAACAAACAGCGCTGGGGAATTTGTGGGTGTGCCTACCCAGGGGCGGCAGGATATCGGGATGCTGGGCCTGGTGCGCGACGGCAACATGGCCATCGAATGGGTGCGCCGGGTATTGCTGGATGAGCCAAGCACAACCCAAAGCAACCCAGATGGCCCAGCGGTTTTGAATGTGCGCTTTACCAAATCCATCGATAGCAAGGGCGCTGCCCGCAAACCAGATGTACGCTTCGATAGTGGGCTGGACACCCTGTACGCAACCTTCGACTTTGTCAACTTCTCCAACGGGGGTAAGTTTCAGTTCACCTGGTACCACGATGGTTTTCAGATATTCGGCGACGGCGTGGTGTGGGATTTTGGCAACGAAGGTTCCACCTGGGTGAATGTCTACGACGATAACGAGTTGGCCGATGGTTACTATGAGCTGGAGATCGAATACGACGGCGAGCAGATCTACCGCAGCGGCGTTGTTGTGGGCGAAGCCAAGCAGGCCAATAGCGCTTCGTTTGGGTCCATCACCTTTGCCGAGGGAGTGACCGATGACGATGAACCAATTGGCCCTGGCACAAACTTTGCCGACATCTCCACCATCTACGCCTTCTTCCCTGTGAATGGGGTGGAAAATGGCACAAAGTGGACACGACGCTGGTCGATCGACGGCGAAGTGGCGACAGAAGCCGACGGCGTCTGGAGCGATGGCAACATAGATTTCACCTGGATCAGCTTGGCGAGCAACGATGGCACACTGCCCGTTGGTCGCTATCTGTTGGAACTATTGATAGAGGACAAGGTAGTGCAGACCGGTGAGATGGACATTGTAGAGCCAGACGTGCGCGCCCCAACCGTGGCCGATGTGATGGTTGTGGGTACTGTGCGCGAAGCCGACAACCAGCGGCGCATGGTCAGCGGAGCGACCATCTTCTTCCTCAACCCTGGTGTTACCACAGCCGAATTCCTGGATGATCCCAAGCAGGGGTTGGTCTTTGCCGAAGGAATCTCCGACGAAGATGGGGCCTACCAGTTAGACAAAAAAGTGACCCCAGGTAGCATCTACGCGGCAATCGTTTACAAAGAAGGATACAAAATTATCCAGGTAGACGATTTTGAAATCCCTATCGACGCCACCAACCCATACGAAGTGACAATCACATTGGAGCGCCGGTAGGTGATACGGGTTTGGTTCAGCAAGGTGAAGAGAATCAGGCGCCTTGGCTTGGCGCTCTTTCTTGTGCTTGGTCTTTTGGCAGGGCTGGCAAAGATCACCGCGGAAACCAGAGTCTTGGCTGGTGGGCCAGGCTTATCGCGGCAGAGCAAGGACATTTCAGCGCCTTTCACCAAAACGAACACCCTGCTCTATTTGCCCGTTTTGGTGGCAGAGAAGCCACAACCGACCCCCTTGCCCGCGCTAGAATGGGATCCGCGGCTGGACCAGCGGGGGGCAGAATTGCGCCCGGCAATCGTGGTGCCAGGCCAGGGCTATTGGAAACTGGTCAAAGCGATTTGGTTTGATGAAGCGGAGAGTCACGGTCTCCACCACATATTGGTCGATGCACTGAACGCCGACGGAGAACGCGTGGTCGGTCTTCCGATCCGTGTCTATTGGCAAGACAGCGAAACAACCCTGACAACTGAAGCCAAGTCGGGCGAAACCTATGCGGCAGATTTTGGGATGTTCGGTGTCGCTCCATCCTATGGCGCACTGCCTAACGATGGCAACCCAGCCGACGAAGTGTGGGGCTTGGGTCTTGGATCGATCGAAGAGCCGGAGTTCGCCATCAAAACCAGCTATGGGCTAATCTGGCGATGGACGATTGCCGACGGAAGCGAGGGGACGCCGACAGGGACAGCAAGCCCAACAGCGACAGCAAGCCCAACACCCACAC
>JAHEML010000726.1 GCA_024643705.1 Caldilineaceae bacterium
AATCAGCCCAAAGATTGTCGAGCGGCGCTCTGGCGGGACGATTTGAGCTACCGCACCCAACACCACCACATAGGACGCGCCGCTGAGGGCCAGCCCAGCGAAAACACCGATGCCCAGATAGAGGCCCGTTGTAGTGCCCAGCACAGAGACCAGCAGCAACCCAGCCGTATAAAAGAGGCCGCCAAGGACGATAATCCAGCGCGCTCCAAAACGGTCGGCCAGAATACCCAGCAACGGCAGCCCAACAATCAGATTGTGCAGAGCAATCGCCAGACTGTAATTTTCCCGGCCAATACCCATAGCCGTGGTCAATGGGGCGAGAAAGAGGCCGAACGACTGGCGTACACCCATCCCTAGTGCAACTATCAGCGCGCTGGCAATGACAATCAACAACACTTTGCGGTCTCGCATAGAGGCTCCAGGATATGATAGATGGCGGTTTTTCTATTATCCGGGAGAGTAGGGGAGATTGCAAGCCCATCGCACTCCAGGTTTTTCATACGGCTTGCGTCTTATCTGAAGGATAGGTACACTTCTATTTGCTCCAGCCATTTCTATCCACAGCCCACCCCCAGAGAGTGCCCAATGACCGACCGATTTGTCATCCCCACCCCCACCCCTGGCCCATATCCGCTTGGGCCGCACAGCCAGCCCCAGCCCGGCGTGCCCCAGGGGAGCGTCACCCAGCACGAATGGCGCAGCGAGATATTCCCCGGCACTGTGCGCGACTATTACGTCTACGTGCCCGCCCAATACAAGGGCGAATCGCCCGCGGCAGTGATGGTCTTTCAGGATGGTGCACGCTATGCAGATGTGGCCGGCCCAGTGCGCACCCCAACCGTCTTTGACAACTTGATCCACCAGGGCAAAATGCCGGTGACCATTGGCATTTTTGTCAACCCCGGCCACTTCCCCGCCACTGCCCCGGATCGGGAACCCGTGCGCAATCGCAGCTTCGAATACGACACCCTCAGCCACCAATACGCCCGCTTTTTGCTGGAAGAGATGTTGCCGGAGGTCGGCGCTCGCTATTGGCTCACCAACAACCCCAACCAACGGGCCATCTGCGGAATGAGTTCGGGGGGCATCTGCGCCTGGACAGTCGCGTGGCAGCGGCCCGACGCCTTCCGCAAAGTTCTCAGCCATGTGGGCAGCTTCACCGACATCCGCGGCGGCCATGTCTACCCCTTTCTCGTTCGCCAAAGCACGCCAAAACCGATCCGGGTCTACTTACAAGCAGGCAGCAACGATCTGGACCGGCCCTGGGGCGACTGGCCCCTAGCGAATTTGCAGATGGCCGCGGCCTTCCACAGCACCGGTTACGATTACAAGCTGGCCTACGGCGACGGCGCACACAACTTGGAACACGGCGCGTCGATTTTGCCCGAATCGCTGACTTGGCTGTGGCGATAATGCTGACGGCCGACAGATGACGAAAGACGACCAACGACAGGCTGCGATTCGTCGTCCGTCGTCTTTCGTCAGTTACCTATTCCCCCTACACATACGGAGCATAACCCAATGTCTACACCTGTTCGCCTACTGCGCCATGTCGTTCTCTTCAAGTTCAAAGATGGAACCACCCCGGAGCAGATCGCCGAAATTGAAACCGCCTTTCGCGCCCTGCCCAGCCAGATCGACGCCATCCACGACTTTGAATGGGGAACCAATGTGAGCGTGGAGGGGATTGCCAAGGGCTATACCCACTGCTTCTTCCTTTCCTTCAAAAGCGAAGAAGACCGGGCCATCTACCTGCCTCACCCCGCGCACAAAGCCTTTGGACAAAGCCTCAACCCCTATCGGGATCAGGTGCTGGTGCTGGATTATTGGAGCCAAACGTAAAAAGGTTCCCCTGCTGGCAAGGGATTGGGCTGTGCAGAGGATGGACGATTACCCCCTGCACCACAAATTACTTTACCGGTTCACATGGTTCTGGAATTTCCCCGCATTCCGATGTATGATTGACGGATTGTCCCGCGCCTACTTCAACAGAAAGTCTTTGCAATGGCCGAAAAACACGACCCTTACGCAGCGTTTCGCATTGCCGATTATCGCATTTACGTCGTCGGCTGGCTGGTGGCCCTGATGGGAACCCGTATCCAGACAGTTGCGGTGACGTGGGAGATGTATCAGCGCACGGGGCAGGCCCTCTCGTTGGGGCTGGTCGGGCTGACATTGGCGATCCCCACCATGCTTCTGGCCCTGCCCGCGGGCTACCTGGCCGATCGTTTCGAACGGCGCAAACTGGTCATGCTCAGTCTGGCCGGGATGACTCTGACTTCCCTGGGTCTGGGTTACCTCTCGTACACCCAGGGTTCCACAACGCTGATGTATGTGATGCTCTTTCTGGATGCCACGGCTATTGTGCTGGGCCGTCCGGCGCGCACAGCCATGCTCCCCCAGATTGTCCCACGCGAAGTTTTCCCCAATGCTGTCACATGGAACACGACGATGATGCAGTTGGCGTCTGTCATCGGCCCCGCCCTGGGCGGGCTGGTCATCGTCTACAGCGTCTCGGCCTCCTATGTCATCTGTGCCTGTGGCTCGCTCTTTTTCATCGCCATTTTAACCCGTCTCCACTATCGGCCCGGCCCTCGTCCCAGTCAGCCCCGCAACCTGAACACCCTGTTGCAGGGCGTGCGGTTTGTATGGGACGAACGCATTCTGCTCACGCTGATGTCACTGGATCTGTTCGCCGTCCTTCTGGGCGGTGCGGTTTATCTCTTACCCATCTTTGCCACGGACATTCTGAAAGCGGGCGCTACGGGCTATGGCTGGCTCC
>JAHEML010000727.1 GCA_024643705.1 Caldilineaceae bacterium
CTCGGCTAGCGGTCTCTTTCCCATTCTGCGCGAACGCACGCCTGTGCGCATGGACCTTACCCACAGCGGCTGGAGCGATATCTTTTTTTTGGGTATGGATTTCCCCCAAGGCGCGCGGGTGCTGAATATCTCTATCGACCTGGGTGTCCTCGACTCGTCCAAACCAAGCTTCCCCCAGCCGCCGGTGGAAGCCTGGCTACGGGTGATCGACCGGCCTGTTCTGCGCTTGACCAGCGTAGATTTGGGCGCATCTGTCGAGATTACCAGCCTGGCCGAACTTTTCGACTTTGCCCGGGATTACCTCGGTCTGCTCAAATCGGCCCTGATTGCAGCGGGGATCGTACCACCGGGCATGGAGGGCGCACACCAGCCTCTGGGCGATCTGCTCTCGCGGTTGGTGGGTCCCGGCCTAGGGCTGGAACTGGTGAGCAAAGTCAACGACATCCCCAAAGGCTCCCGGTTAGCCGTTTCCACCAATCTCCTGGCCTCGCTCATCGCCGTCTGTATGCGCGCCACCGGGCAGACCCGTTCGTTGACCGGCGCTTTGGACGAAGCTGAGCGGCGGCTGGTGGCAGCCCGCGCCATTCTGGGCGAGTGGCTCGGTGGTTCTGGCGGTGGCTGGCAAGATTCCGGCGGCGTCTGGCCGGGGATGAAGCTGATCCAGGGCGAGCTGGCCGCGGCGGGCGACCCGGAGTTCGGCGTGAGCCGGGGGCGACTGCTGCCCAGCCACCATGTTTTTGGCCGGGACGAAGTGAGCGACGAAACCCGGCGCAAGCTGCAAGAGTCTCTGGTGCTGGTGCATGGTGGCATGGCCCAGGATGTAGGCCCAATTCTTGAAATGGTGACGGAGAAATATCTGCTGCGCGCCGAAGCCGAGTGGGCGGGGCGTCAAGCTGCCATGGCAACCCTGGACCAGATCACCGGCTTGCTGAAAGCGGGGGATGTGCAGGCCATCGGCGCGGCCACCGAAGCCAACTTCACCGGTCCCCTTCAGACGATCATCCCCTGGGCTGGCAATCGGTACGTGGACACGCTCATCCGCCGGGTACGGGCAGAATTTGGCGAACATTTTTGGGGCTTTTGGATGTTGGGCGGCATGTCCGGTGGGGGGATGGGCTTCATCTTTGCTCCGACCCACAAAAGCCGCGGGCAGGAGCGCTTGCAAGCAATTATGAACGAGACAAAAGCCAGCCTGGAAGACGCAGTCCCCTTTGCCATGCAGCCCGTGGTCTACGACTTCGCCATCAACGAACGGGGCACATGGGCGGATCTGCTGGCCGGTGACAACGCGCTCATGCCCGCCTCCTACTACACCCTCACCATGCCAGCCCTGCTGCGCCAGGAACAGCGCCACCTCTCGCCTTTGTTGCGCGCCGAGCTGGACCGGTTTGGCGCTGTCTGCCGCACCGACCCCGCCTTCTCGGGTACGGTGCAAGCTCTCTTCGATCGTCTCTTGCCCCATGCCGAACAGAATGGGCCGGGCAGCCAATCGCTGGACGATCTACTGGCCGCCAATGGATTTGACAGGGCGCAGCACGAGCAGATTCGGGCCGAACTGCGCAGCGGGCGTATTGGTCTGGCCCAAAACCGGCTGCCCAGCCGCACACAGATCGAGGATGTGCAGCCGGATGATGTGCTCGACGCCACCGTTGGCCTGCCGGACGAATTGCGCCGCATTGGCCTGGAATCCTTGGCCAAGGGGGAAGTGGCGGTAGTTTCGCTGGCTGGGGGCGTGGGCAGCCGCTGGACAAAAGGCGCGGGCGTGGTCAAAGCGCTCAACCCCTTCGCCCGGCTGGACGGTCAGCACCGCAATTTTGTCGAGGTGCATCTGGCAAAGAGCCGACGCATCAGCCGCTTGGCTGGCGAGACTATCCCTCACATTTTCACCACCAGCCACCTGACCCACGCTGCTATTGCCGACTTTCTGGCCGCCGAGAACCAGTATGGCTACGGTGGCCCGCTGCATCTTTCGCCGGGGCGGGCGATTGGTCTGCGTCTGATCCCCATGGCGCGGGATTTGCGCTTCGCCTGGGAAGAGACGCCCCAGCAATTGCTGGATGAACAGGCGCAAAAGGTACAGCAATCGCTCCATGCCGCGCTGATCGGCTGGGCGCAGGCTGGGGGCGAAGGCAGCGACTACACCGACAATCTGCCCAGCCAGTGCATTCACCCCGTGGGCCACTGGTACGAGCTGCCCAACCTGCTGCGCAACGGCGTTCTGGCTGATCTACTGGAGGCACGGCCCCAACTGCGTACTCTTTTTATGCACAATATCGATACGGTGGGCGCGGATGTAGACCCGTCTCTGCTGGGGCTGCATTTGCAAAGCGGAACGGCCATGACCGGCGAAGTGATCCACCGGCTGCTGGACGACCGGGGTGGCGGACTGGCCCGGATCGATGGGCGTCTGCGCCTGGTGGAGGGGCTGGCCTTGCCCCACGAACGCATCGAATTTGGTCTGGGCTTCTACAATTCCAGCAGCTTTTGGATCGACATCGATAGACTGCTGGCTCTCTTTGGCCTGGGCCGGGGCGATCTGCGGAACGGGGCCAAGACAGCCGCGGCGGTGCGGGCTATGGCGGCGCGCATGCCCACCTATGTAACGTTGAAGGATGTGAAGAAGCGTTGGGGCAAAGGCCAGGAGGACATCTTTCCCATCACCCAATTCGAGAAGCTGTGGGGCGATATGACCGCCCTGCCCGAACTGGACTGCCGTTTTGTGGCTGTGCCCCGGCAGCGGGGCCAGCAGTTGAAAGAGGTGGACCAGCTCGACGGCTGGCT
>JAHEML010000061.1 GCA_024643705.1 Caldilineaceae bacterium
CAATTACGTGTTCGCCGAGACGCTGCCCGTCGGTTGGGACGCGGATGTCTACTGCCGATCCGCCACAGGCAACAGCAGGGCCAACACCAGCGACACAGAAGCCTTTATCACCCTGGCCGCGGGCGATGACGTCGCCTGCACCTTCCGCAATAAGAAATCCGCCTCCCTGACCCTGGTCAAGAAGACCGTGGGGGGCGACGACACCTTCTACTTTGGTCTTTTGGATGTGTGGAACACGTGGGACACATTCACGATGACCACGCAGAGCGGCGTGGCGCAACTGTCTGGCGTCTTTGGTACATACCCTTACGTCTTGGAGGAGTACCCAACCCTGGGGTGGACGTTGACCGACGCCAAATGTGAGGGCATCACCAACGACTACTGGCAACGTGCCGGCGACAGCCTCGAATTCCAGCTCTCGCCCGGCGACAATGCCACCTGTACCTTCACCAATACCAAGAACGGGACGATCACCATCGTCAAGGACGCTGTGCCGGCGGACGACACGCGCTTCAGAATCGCGGTCGGTGATCCCAACAAACATCTAACCAGCTACTTCGTCCAAGTCCCGACCAATCCGTCCTTTTCGCTCACCGGAATTCCTGGGTCCTATCAGATCATGGAAGGCGTGCAACGCGGCTGGGCCTTCCCCCGCACCGTATGCCAATCCAGCCTGGGAACGTCGACCTTCGATATCAAACGCTTCGGCGTCAATATCGATCTGGCGTCAGGCGACGACGTCACCTGCACGTTGCGCAATGAACGCAAAGGCAGCCTGACCGTGGTGAAGAACGCCGTGGGCGGCGACGCCAGCTTTGCCTTCACAAGCACAGCACTGGGCGACTTCACCTTGGCCACGGCCAGTGGTACGGCCCAACGCAGCTTTGACAACTTGACACCGGGTTCCTACGACCTCTCCGAGACAGCCCTGGCTGATTGGCAGATGACCAGCGCAACCTGTTCCGACGGCAGCACCCTGCCCAACGTCAACGTGGACCCAGGCGAAGACGTCACCTGTACGTTCACTAATTCAAGGCTCAACACCATCGTCATCGAAAAGCGCACCATAGGCGCAGACGGTACATTCAGCTTCAATAGCCAGACATTGGGCGCCTTCAACCTGAAGACAACCAAGGGCGTGGCACGCCGCAATTTCAGCAATCTCACACCAGCCACCTACAGCGTCAGCGAGACCGTACCTGCCGGGTGGACGGCGACCGAAGCAGACCCGATTTGCTCCAATGGAGACAACGCCAGCAACATCACCCTGGCCGCGGGCCAGACGGTGGTCTGCACCTTTGTCAACCTCAAGCAGGACAGCATCGTGGTGGAAAAGCGCACCATCGGCGGCGACGGCAGCTTTTCCTTCGACAGCCCGCAACTGGGTGCCTTCGGTCTGGCCACTACAGGTGGTAGCGCCAGCACCAACTTCACCAACCTGACACCAGGGACCTTTAGCATCAGCGAGACCGTACCCACCGGCTGGGTGCAAAGCGGAGCCACCTGCTCCAACGGCAGCAACCCGGCCAGCATCAGCCTAGCCCCTGGCTTGACTGTGAGTTGTATCTTTACCAATACCAAACTAAGCAGCATTACGGTGATCAAACGCGCCACCGGCGGCGACGCCACCTTCGCTTTCTCCGGCGACCTGGGCAACTTCGCCCTGACCAGCCTTGGCGGCAGTGCACAACAGACCTTCGCCAACCTGGCCGCGGGCACCTACGCCGTCAGCGAAAGCAGCCTGGCGGGCTGGGATGCTCTGGGTGCATCCTGCTCTGACGGCAGCAACCCTGCCACCATCGATCTGTCTCCGGGCGAAGACGTCACCTGTACCTTCGACAACAGCAAGCGGGGCAGCCTGACGGTTGTGAAGAAGACCACCGGTGGCGACGATATCTTCGTTTTCACCAGCCAGGCATTGCCAACCGTCGCACTCACCACCACCAACGGTACGGCGCAACAGACCTTCCCCGATCTGGTGCCGGGCACCTATGATCTCACCGAGAACAACCGGAACGGCTGGATGCAAACGAAGGCCACCTGCTCCGATGGCAGCAAGCCTGCCGCCGTCAATGTAGGCGCCGGGGAGGATGTCATCTGCACATTCCAGAACGTGAAGTTTGCCAGTATCGTCGTGGAAAAAACGGCGATTGGCGGCGATGGCGTCTTCACCTATACCAGCCAAGTCCTTGGCAACTTCGTACTGACCACCACCAACGGCGCAGCACAACAGAGCTTCGGTGGCCTGCTCGCAGGTGTCTATGATCTCACCGAGATCGCCCCACCTGGCTGGACCAGCGCCGATCCGGACCCAGTCTGTTCCAACGGCGACAACGCCAGCAAGGTCTACCTGAACGACGGCGCCACTGTGGTCTGCTCGTTCGTCAACATCAAGCAGGACAGCGTCGCCGTGAAAAAACGGACGGTCGGTGGCGATGGAACCTTCGACTTCAGCAGTGATATTCCGGGCGGAACGAACTTCAGCCTGACCAGCAGCGGCGGTGTAACCACGACGGCCTTCACCGGTCTATCTGCAGGCACGTTCAATATCAGCGAAACCGTACCTGTCGGCTGGGTCCAGTCTTTGGCCATCTGCGACAACGGTGATACCCCGGACAACGTCAGCCTGGTTGCAGGGTCAGCCGTGATCTGCACCTTCGAGAACACCAAACTAGGCAAGATTGAGGTGGTGAAACGGGCCGTAGGCGGCGACGGAACCTTTGAGTTCAACGGCGACCTGGGCAGCTTCAGCCTGAAGACGGCTGGAACAGCGAAGCGGGACTTCTACGACCTGGCCGCAGGAACCTACTCCATCACGGAGACAGTCCCGGCGGGCTGGGAGCTGACCTCGGCGCTCTGTTCCGACGGTAGCAACCCAGCAGCCATCAACTTGACCCCAGGCGAAAGCGTCACCTGCTTCTTCGAGAACACCAAGCTGGGCAGCCTGACTATCGTCAAGAACTCGGTCGGTGGCGATGACAATTTCGCCTTCGTGAGCCAGGGGCTGGGCAACTTCGATCTGAGCACAGTGGGCGGGACAGCGCAGAAAACCTTCGGCGATCTGACACCGGGCATCTACGACCTGGCAGAAAGTGTGTCGGCAGCCTGGGACCTGACGTCTGCTACCTGCTCCAACGGCAGCAGACCGGGAAGTGTCAACATCGCTGCGGGCGAGGATGTGACATGTACCTTCATCAACACCAAACGGGCCAGCGTCACCATCATCAAAAACACAGTGGGTGGCGACGGCAGCTTCGCCTTCACCGGCGATCTGGGCGGCTTCAGCCTGACCACAACCAGCGGCACGGCACAGCTTAGTTTTGCCAGCCTGGCGCCGGGGAGCTATAGCGTGGCCGAAACACCTGTAGCGGGCTGGGATCTGACCAGTGCAACCTGCTCCGACGGCAGCGATCCAGCCAGCATCGATCTGGCAGCAGGCGAGGACGTGACCTGCACCTTTGTCAACACCCTCAACAGCACCAAGCCGGGCACGGTATACCTACCCTTGATCTTTAAGGGCCCCCTCGTCAGCACACCTACGAAAATCTACCTGCCACTTGTCTTCATAGCACAAATGATTGCACAACCACAGGTGGTTTACAACGCCAACTTCGTTCAGGGAGTAGGTACTGGGTGGTCATCCAACGCAGGTGTCACCACCTCGCCCAGTGGAGAGACTTTTCTGGGCGAGATGGGGACAGATAGTGTCGCTCTGTCGCTATCAAATCTGCCAGCACACAGCCGGGCGAGTGTAAGTTTCGACCTCTACATGATCCGCTCGTGGGATGGAAATCAGGTGGAAATCCCTGACGGCTTCTCTCCCTATGGCAGTCTCTTTCAGAATATCCAATCGATCGAGAGCATCGGGCCAGACCAGTTCAGTGTGTCGGCAGATGGTGTGTCGTTGCTGGACGCTACATTCTCGAACTGGGGTCAGTTTACACAGAATTACCCCACGCCTAATGCATCAGGCAGAACAGGCGCAACAGCAATCAACACATTGGGCTACACCTTCCCTGTATCTTTTGGGGGAGTAGATAGTGATCTACCCCAGGATACAACCTATCGCATGACCTTGGCCTTTGACCATACCGATTCAGCGCTTTCGTTGCTGTTTGCTGCGTCATCTCTTCAAAGTGTGCAAGACGAAAGCTGGGGGATCGATAATCTCAGTGTGATGGTTGAATAGTATGAATTCAAGAACTTGAGTATTGAACCTGAAGTAGAGAAGGGGTCGGGCACAATGCCCGACCCCTTCTCTGAGCCACGAATGCTGAAGTGATCTCCTCTGATAGAACCCCTGTGATATACTGTCGCCAGACAACCGCAACGATTGGAACGCTGCTCGGCGTGTCACCCCACCAATCTCCACCTCCTGACATCAAGATGCTTATCTCCGAAACCATCGAACGCTATTTGGACGACGCAGCCACGGGCAGTTCCTTCACCCGGCGTACATACCGCACGGCCATGAACCGCTTTGGCAAATATCTGACCGAGAAGAAAATTCCGCCGGATAGCAGCACCCTGGACCGGCTGGATGTAGACCGCATGTTGGCCTTTGCCACCTGGTTGCTCGACGAAGCGGCCATCGGCCAGCGCAGCCTGCACACCTATCTGGCTGGGCTGGTTGGATGGGTCAACTTTCTACAGGTGCGAGGCTGGCTACCCCTAACGCCCCAAGAATTGGCCCGCTTTCAGGACGGAATCAAGCGAGTGCGCCGCAACCAGCACCCACCGGATCTGCTACCCCATCCACCCCGCGCCGAAGAGATGGAAGCCCTGGTGAATGCCGCTCGCGAAACACCCCTGCGCCGGGAAAACGACCACCGGGAGTTACTGGCAAAGCTACGCGATGTGGCAATTGTCGAGGTGTTGCGCTGTACAGGGTTGCGGGTGGGTGAGCTGGTGAAAATCAGCCGCAAACAGTTGGACGACGAAGAGAGGGCCGCGTGGGTGGTGGGCAAACGGGGGAAAGTACGCCGGGTCTACTTCGACGAGCGGGCCTGGGGGGCCATGCGCCACTACCTCCTGGAAAGGCAGGTCTACGATGGGGGCAGCGGTCGCCCAATCGCCGAGCTTCCCGTCTTCTCCCGGCACGATCGACGGGCAAGCGACAAGGTTCTACCCCTGACGACGGAAAGCGTGCAAAATGTCATCCGCCGGCTGGCAGAACGGGCCGACCTGGCCGCCAAGGGCATCACACCCCACGCCCTGCGTCACTATTTCGCCACCCGCATCTACCAAACAACCCGGGATTTGGCTGTCACCCAGACAGCGTTGGGCCATTCCAACCCCAACACAACCCGCATCTATGCCAAGCTCGAAGACAACGCCGTGCGCGACGCCCACCGGCAAGCCTTCGAATAGATCAACCTGCTGTGCGCTCTGCGGCCCGCATGGCAGCTAATTCCTCAAACCGGTCAATGTCGGCCCGAATTACATCAAAGCTGCTCCGCCAAAAGTCTGGCCGCCGAATGTCAATGTCGAAGCGAGCGGCCAAATCCGCCGCATTCCACATGCCCGTAGACGCCAACAGATCATCATAGGCAGTGCAAAAACTCTCGCCCTCGACCTGATAGCGCGCATACAGCCCCAAAGCAAACAACTGACCGAACATGTAGGGATAGTTGTAAAATGAGCGACTGGTGCTGTAGTAGTGGCCTTTGGCTGCCCACATGTATGGATGCATCGATCCTGTCTGCAGGGCATCACCATAGGTCTGTTCCTGGGCGTCGATCATCAGGGCGCAAAGCTCATCCACGCTCAGTTCGCGTTCCTGGCGCTGGGCAAAGAGCGCGCTCTCGAACAAAAACCGGGACGTAATATCGACCACCACTTGTCCCGAACTTTGCAGAGAAGCCTCCAAAATCGCAAACTGCTCATTGGGTGATACCTGTGACAACGCAGCTTTGGTGACCACCGTTTCGCAGAAAATGCTGGCAGTTTCGGCCAGAATCATCGGCGTGACCCGCTGGGTGGCTGTGCGTCCGGCCAGGTTGAGGTTGTGATAAGCGTGGCCTAGCTCGTGGGCAAGGGTGCTGACAGAGTTAAAAGTCTCTTTGAAGTTCATCAAAATTCGGGATTCATCTTTGCGCAGACGCATACAGAATGCGCCATCGCGCTTGCCGGCACGTGGCTCGGCATCGATCCACTCTTCCCGAAACGCGCGCACGGCCAAATCACGCATTTTGGGCGAAAAAGTAGCAAAGTTCTCGGTGATAAAGTCAGCCGCCCCAGAGTACAACCAGACCCGATTGCTCTCTCCAATAGGGGCAAAAATGTCAAACCAGGCCAACTGATCTTGCCCCAGCAAACGTGCTTTGGCCCGAAAATAGCGACGAAAGTCGGGGAACGATTCCCTTGCGGCAACCATCATGGCGTCCAACGAAGCGGCATCCATATTGTTCTGCTCCAGGGTCGTCTCCAGAGCCGAACCCCAGCGTCGGTGACGAACCAGGGTGTTGACTTCGCCTTTGATGCTGTTCAGGGCTGCGGCCAACGGGACAGAGGCGGTTTCCCAGGTTTGCAATTCCGCTTCGAATGCCTGTTGTCGCACCGAGCGATCGGCGTGATAAGCCAAATTGCGGATACTACTCATAGGCATTTCAGCCTGGTTTCCGTCCAGTTCAAAGAGGATTGTCAATTGAGAGGTGAAGTTGTTGTAGAGTTTTGCCCAGCTTGAGCCACTCGAAGGGGATAGGTCGGCAGCCAATTCTTCGGCTTCTTTGGTTAGCAGGTGTTTTGCCTGAAGCTGGGCTTTTTCCAGGGCATAGGCGTGGTCTACCGCGACAGCAGAGCGTTGAATCAACTGCTCAACTGGCAGTTGGCCCAACCAGGCGGTTAAACGGGTTCCCAGTTTTGAAAGGCGCACTCCCTGTAATTGAAGGCGGCTCATGAAGGCCTGGGCTTGGGTGTCGCGAGAATTCGTAGCAATGAACGACGAAACATAGGTACTCAACTCGCCCACAACTTCCATTGTCTCGTTGATCTGGCTCAACACCCCTTCAAAGACCCCGACAGTCGCCTGGGCCAGATCACCCTCCACCTCGTTGTCTCGCACTCTGTCCCGCAAATTGTCGCCGCCGATCTGGTTGTCGTCAAAAAGCGATTCCAGCACGTCCACCTTCTCTATCGCGCGCTGAAAACCGGCGGCAAAGAGCGGAGAATCCAATCCGGGAAAGACCACTCTCATATCCCAATGGGGCAACGCAGATGTATTTGCCGTCTCTTTGGCACGAATCGGTGTAGATTTTCGAGACATTTCTCTTTCTCCAGGAATTAGTAGATGAACGACTTATTCACCGTTATCGTTTTTCAACAATAGCCAATAGGGGACAAAACCGTAATACCAAGCTAGCAACAGTGCCAGACGCACTCCATGCAATCCATCTCGCCACCCCCCCAGCGTAATAAAGCGGCGGTAAAACTCACGCGCTGGCTGTAGCACAAAGTTGTGGGGTTTGGGGCGAATACCACGTTGGGCCAGAATGCGCGCCTCGTAACGGGCATAGACAACCTGCTTGCGATGAAATTGCGTCCAATCCTCATAGTTGAGATGAATCAGCGGTTCGGTCAAGTGGCCTTCTCTGCCTTCCAATTGCACAACTTCGTGCACTTCTCTGGCGAGATCATACTTGGCTTTGTTGCGGCGCAACAGGCGTAGCTGATAATCCGGTGTAAAACCGCCGCCCTTCATCTCGTGTCCCACAATAAAATTACGCCGGGGAATCCAATAGCCCGCCATTCCAGAATGGTGAATCGCCGCGCCTATCTCGTCGGCAAGCTGGGGTGTGGCTCGTTCGTCGGCATCGATAAACAGAATCCATTCGCTGGCGATGGTGTCCAGAGCGGCCTGTCGTTGACGCGCATAGTCGTCAAAAGGACGCCGGACGACCAAAGCACCGGCCAGGTGGGCCAGATCGCAAGTAGCATCGGTGCTGCCCGAATCCCACACCACCACAGCATCGGTCCAGGAAAAAAGGCTCTCGATACAGGCGCTGATGTGGTTGGCTTCGTTGCGGGTCAAAACAACGGCTGTCAACTGTTTCATGGGTCACCTGCCTAGGAACGGAACCAGGTGCGCCAACGGGGACGCCGCCAAGTGAGGTTGAGCCGCTGAATTGCCAGCAAGGTGCTCACAAGTATCAATGCACCGCCCAGCACATGGGCCACAGTCAGTTGCTCGCCCAGAAATGCAACCGACCAAATGACAGCCAGCAATATCTCCAGGGGTGTCAACATAGACATTTGGCTGCTGCCGATATGGGTAACAGCCGCATACATAGCCAGACGGGCCAAAAATGTACTGACCACGGCCAATGTAATCAACCCGACCCAGCCGGTTGTCCCCAATGGCTGCCAGGGCAGACCAATACCCAGCCAATACAGCCCAACAACCAGCAACATCCCCGCCGACACATAAAAGGCCACGGTTCGTGGGTCCAAGCTTCGCAAATACCATTGCAAAAGAACCATTTGTGTGGAAAAAGCCAACACAGACAGGAGGATCAGTGCGACGCCCACTGTATCCACATTTCCACCGGGGCCAATCACCAAGTAGACGCCAGACAAAGCCAGGCAGATCCGGACCGCATGTCGTCGAGTCAGTTTTTCGCCTCGCAACACAAGTAGTGTCAGAACAATCAAAGGACTCATCGCCAGCAGCATAGCTGTGATCGAAGCGCTGAGACGGGACAAACCCATAAAGTAGAGCAGCATCCCCACACCGTTCGTCACACCGGCCAACAAGGCGATGATCCCGCTGCTCCGCTTCAGCCGAAACAGGGCCGGCGCGGTCAGTCCAATCGCCAATCCGTGCAGAGCCGTGGCGATGATCAGACGGATTGTGACAAGACCGCTGGGGTTAGCACCCCCCACCAGCAACGAACGGGCTATAGGCGTAGCAAGGCTGAAGGCAATCGTCGCACCCAGGGCCAAGAGCCACCCATACCTCGTCGGTGTTGGTATGGGTGTGGGTGAAGTTGGCGTCATTGGTGGCGTGGGCGTCGGCTGGACCGGTTGAGCATTCATTGATTCAGAGCCGCCGAATCGCTGCATATGCAGCAAGTTCACGCTCCAGAAGCGTACCAGAAAGCGTGCCTTGGGCAAAGTTGCGTTGCGCCAGCGCCGAACGTATCCACAGACCTAGCCGGACGAGCAAACGTACAAAATAGAGATGACCAGACGGGTAGTGTACATACTGCTTCTGATAAAATTGAAATCGGCTGCGCCAGAGACGTTCGAAAGCATCCCAACGCACCTGTCGGCTGCTCTGGGCTTCCAGGTGGGTAATGCGAGCCGTTGGCAAGGCATAACAAGACCAACCAGCATCTTGCAAACGCAGACACCAGTCCATCTCCTCGCAGTACATAAAATAGTCGTCGTCCAGCACGCCCACCTCGCGAATGGCATTGCCCCGCACCATCAGTGCCGCACCAAGGATAAAATCCACAGGAAACGGTTCTACACCCTGCCAAAGGGCGCGCTGATAGCGCCCATTGAGGCTGCTCTCCAATAAGCGGGGCACTACGCGCCGAAGACCGGGCACAGCGGCCAGGGGCAAAAGGTCCAGTGCTACCTGCAGCAACCCAGGAAAGTGGAATGCGCCATGTTGGAATGCACCATTCCCATAAGAAAGATGTGCGCCCACTGCGCCTGCCCGCGGGGTATCCTGCAAAAAGGCGAGCATACGCCCTAAAGCATCTTTTTCTACATATGTGTCGGGGTTGAGCAGAAGGACAAAATCGGATGATTGGGGAAGATGGATTGACGGATGAGCGAGGCCTGAAAAACCGAGAGAGCGGAGGGCCAGATTGTTGCCACCGGTGAAACCAAGATTTTCGCCAGAGGCAATCAAACGGACATGGGGGAACTCCGTTGCAACCATTTCTGCACTGCCATCGGCACTGGCGTTGTCCACCACCAGCACATTCACAACAAGCCGTTCTCCGTTGCGCGCGATCGATGCATCAATGCTCTCCAGACAACCGCGCAAGAGTGGGGCGACATTATATGAAACGATCACAACAGTCAATGTACACATCAGATCGAACCGATCGTTGCCAAAGAGGCTACAAACAAAAAGACTTCCGTCAATATTGAAGGAAGTCTACTCAAAAAGCCAGCCATGTAATCATCAACTAAAATAGAAAGGAGGAGGGAATAGTTGGCGACGGTCTACTCTCACACAGAGTCGCCTCTGCACTACCATCGACGCTGGTGGCCTTAACTGCCGGGTTCGAGATGGAGCCGGGTGTACCCCCA
>JAHEML010000062.1:0-704 GCA_024643705.1 Caldilineaceae bacterium
CCGCCGACCTGACCCTGGCCGAGGCTACACTGTTGGCCGGCATCCCCCAACAACCGGCCAATCTCGATCTATTCGTCAATTTTGAAGCCGCCAAAGAACGGCAGCGAACCGTTCTCGCACTGATGACCCGCCACGGCTATCTAACTGAAGCCGAAGCCAATATCGTCTTCGCCCAGAGCGTTGAACTCAACCCAGCCCCCGAACTCCCCACAGTACGCGCGCCCCATTTCGTAACCTATGTGCTGAACGAGTTGGAGTCGCGCCTGGGCCAGGAATATGTGCGCCGATCTGGATTACGCATTTATACAACTCTGGATTTGGCCCTGCAAGACGCGGCCCAAGAGACCGTGACAAGCCAGGTGGCCGAGTTGCAGGCCCGCTACGACAACAACAACGCGGCACTCGTGGCCCTGAAACCCGGCACAAACGACATATTGGCAATGGTCGGCAGTGTCGACTATTTCGACAACAGCATCGATGGGCAGGTGAATGTCGCAACCAGCATGCGCCAGCCCGGCAGCTCCATCAAGCCCATTCTCTACGCCACCGCGCTCAACGACAACCTCATCAGCCCGGCCACAGTCCTCTGGGACACAACCATCACCTACACCGTGGGCGCAGACCAGACCTACCGCCCCCTCAACTACGATCGCCGCCTGCACGGCCCCGTCACAGCACGGGCCGCCCTCGCCAACAGCTTCAAC
>JAHEML010000062.1:714-10203 GCA_024643705.1 Caldilineaceae bacterium
TGGACGGGGTGGGTGTGGCCCGCATGTTGGAAAGCGCACGGGCGATGGGATTGCAGAGCCTTTCCCGCGGGCCAGAGTGGTATGGACTGAG
Organism: Caldilineaceae bacterium; assembly: GCA_024643705.1. Classification (GTDB taxonomy): domain Bacteria; phylum Chloroflexota; class Anaerolineae; order Caldilineales; family Caldilineaceae; genus JACQGT01. The sequence goes on from JAHEML010000062.1 coordinate 806, forward strand.
CCTGACTTTGGGCGGCGGCGAAGTGACCCTACTGGATTTGGCGACCGCCTACCACACCATCGCCAACGATGGACGCTACCTGCCGCCCCGCTATATTCTGGCAATCAGCGACAGCACAGGCCAATCCCTGTGGGAAGAGGGCGATCTGAACGGCGTGCAAACCATTTCCCTCGCCGCCGCCAAACTGATGACCGACATTCTTAGCGACAATCCGGCGCGCACCCCCATGTTTGGGGCCAACAGCAACCTAGTGCTGGATAGACCGGTGGCGGCAAAGACCGGCACAACCGACGACAACCGGGATGGCTGGACAATGGGCTACACACGCTATCTTCTCACGGGGGTTTGGGTTGGCAATACCGATGGCCGCCCGATGAAAAGCGCCACTGGTGTATCGAGCGCAGGTCCCATCTGGAATACGTTCATGCGCCGGGTGCTTGGTGATCCGGCACTATTGGCGCGGCTGAATGCCCCCACGGATATTGGAGCGTGGGTCTTCCCGCTGTCCGATGAGGTGGAGCTACGGCAGGAATGTCCACCAGGATTGATCTGCCGCCGAGAGGGTGGCGAGCTTTTCTCGAAGACATGGCTGGAAGCAGCGGGCCAAGCAGGCCCCCTTGCAGACAGTGTTGTGCGGGTTGCTTCGGCCCCGGTCTATGCCGACAAAGGCGAAGGCGGACGATTACTGGGCTATTGCGCCTACGATCAGGGGGCTACTCGTTCTCTGTTGCGGTTGCCCTGGGGCTTTGGCCTGACAACAGATGCCGCAGAGAACAGCGCAGACAGCGATGCAGACAGCGACTCTGCCGTCGCTCCTTCGTTGACAGACAACCCCCTGGCCCCAGAGCTATCCCCAGGGCGCGCACAGGAGATCGCCGGGGCCATCGACTGGAGCTTGGGTGCAAGCGTGCGGGTCTATCTTGGCCCGTGCGATGGGCTTGATCGGTTGGCGAGCCTGGGTGTGGGCGAAGGGGTGCAAATTTCTATCGATTTAGCCGGAGCAGCGCAAGAGGAGTCGCCCGAAATAGCTGGAGCCGGGGCGGTTGCAGTCGGCAGCCCCGCCGCCACGGGCGACTATCGCTTCAGACTCAACCAGCCTGTCTGGCACGATACCAACTGCCCCGGTATGTACGTGGTGGGTCAAGTGCTCAATTGGGAGGGAGCACCGGTAGCGGGTGTGCGCATCGGGTTGGCTGATGCCTGGGGCAACACGTATGTGGCATATAGCAAGGCAGGTGCTTCAGACGCGGGCCTCTTTGATTTTCCGCTCTACTCCAACACACCCCAGACCCTCTACCTGACAGTGCAAGATGAAAGCGGCAACCCCATCAGCCCGCCAGCCGCGATCCATCACTACATGGATTCCGATTCTGGTTTCCCCTGCCATCATGTCATCGTGACAGGGGGATAGCCGATAATGCACATCCGTTCGCGTCTGTTTTCTATGCTGGGTGCCCTGTTGTTGTCCGTTGGCCTGACCGCCTGGGCATCTTTTGCCATTGATGCATCCACCGTCGGCCAGCACCTGGACACAGCGACACCCACAGAATATGTCAGCCCGACGCCTACCGTCACATCGACCAAACCAGCGGTACGCACTGAGATCACCTTTCCCACCGAGACAGATATCCTCTTCTTGTATGCCAGGATCGAAGGAACTGGGGTGGTGGACAACTACCGGGAATATCAGATTCACATTGCACCGGCAGGCACAGAAGCATGGAGTTGGCTGACCACAGGGTATTCGGTTGTGCGGGACAATGCGTTTCTCATCTTCGACACCCGGCAGCTACCCGATGGCTTGTATGATTTACGTCTGCGGGTGATGAATACATATAGCAATTATACCGAAGATATTGTGCGAGGTTTCGAAATTCGCAACCTGAACCCACCCACAGCCACGGCCACGCCAGAAATCACCCGCACCTTGGCACCAGGCCAATTGCCCTTGCCCTCTCTCTCCCCCTTGGAGACGCCCACACCGACAAGTACGCCCTATTTCCCCAATTTTGTTCCTGGCGGGCAGGGGTTGTACAAACCAGGGAACGAAGAGACGATCAAGGGCGTTGAACCTATTGTGGGTACTGTCAATGGGCGGGGCGGGGCACGCCAGTTTCAGCGCTATGAGTTGTATATCTCTGGTGCGGGGGCAGAAGATTGGCAATGGCTCTATGCCAGCCAACAGCAATTTTTCAATGACATCATCTACAGGTTGGATACGTCTCGCTATGCCAATGGCCTGTACGATCTGCGTTTGCGGATTGTTTACCGCGACAGCAACTACGATGAATATCACACACGCGACCTCAGAGTAGACAACGATCCTGGGGTGATTGGTGGAGGCCCAACTCTTGAATTGAAGCAGCCTCGGTCGGGTAGCCTTGTGGTCGGCCAGACGGATATTCGAGGAACCGTGATCGACCCCCAATTCAGCCGTTGGGAACTCTATTGGTCGGCGGCAAATAGTGCAATCGCCGATGACCGGCGGGATTGGCTGCTGCTCTATGTGGGAGACTACCAAATTGCCGATGATCTGATCGCCCGCATCGATCTCAGCCAGGTTACCCGCGGCTGGTATGACGTGCGCGTTCGATTGGTGCGCTGGGATGGGAATTATGAAGATGCGTTTATCCGACGATTACTTGTCGCTCTGCCTACGGCAGCGCCACCGCCCTCGCCACACCGGTAGAACAGCAAGAATTGACAGTCGTAACCAAACAAAGAAATTGGAGGCATGCCAGGCTGATAGTATAATGATTGACTATACATTGATGGCCCGTATTGATCATCGGGCGTTTTTGTATGTGATTAGACACACCCGCAGAGAGCACGGACACAGAAGTACGTGTATTGTTCAAGACATTTGTTTGCCGCAACCCTCGAGAATAACGATTCATCGGCAACACTGCAATCGATTTCCTTTTGGAGGAAGTAATGAAAAGAAACACACTACAAAGAGCGCTGAGTCTCCTTGTTCTGCTGGCCTTATTGACAGCCGGAGCTGTCTCGACCATCAGCGCACAGGGGACACCCATTGCAGCCAGCACCGTTAAAGGCTTTCTGGGCGAAAACGGTTCCAAGCACTACCTGGGCCTGAAAGTAATTGACCCAAGCCAACCTATCAAAGTAGTTCTAGACTACCGCCAGGATAGCTCCGCACTGGATGGCGGCGCGGGTTTCTACATCTTTAACGAACAGGGGTTTGCCCGGTTTATTGGTGGAACCCCAGGTCGAGAGAGCAACCTGGCAACAGGCTCACTCAACATCAGCACTGGTCTCAAGCAAAAGATCGCCATCATCAGCAACCCCGTAGGGACATTCTCCATCGTGCCCTACAACGATTCCAACACAGCTTTTGATTATGTTCTGACAGCCGAAAATGCGCTGATCGTTGACGACTCGGGCGAGCAAGTGACAGACCCCGCCGCCATGGCGGACGATGCAGCAATGGCCAATGATGCGGCTGGAGAGACTGCCACCGAAGAGACTGCCACCGAAGAGGCTGCCGCCGCACCGGAAGCAGAAGTTGCGGCTACCGAAACCGTGACAGCGACCGTCGCAGTTGTTGCCACCGCCACTCCTACACCTCGCCCCGTGGCCCCGCCGGTTATCACCCGATCCGAGTATTTGCAGGGCGATCTGGACGAACAGTATGCCAAGCACTACTTTGATCTGGCAGTCAATGACATCACCACCAATGTCGAAATTTCCATGTCCTTCGATCCCCAGGATCAGCCTACCCTGGACAATGGTTTTAACTTCTACGCCTATACCTCCGAACAATTTCAACAACTGATTCGGAGTGGTAAGGCTCCTAGCATCGCCGAGAACACAGCAGCAGGCACACTGGCAATTGTTGACGGGTTGAAGGTCATGCAGGCCACCATCGCAAAACCCTTCAAGGGCTACACAATCATTGTCGGCAACGACTCAACCATTCCCGTCTCCTATACAATCACCGTCGGCAATGGCCTGTTGGTTGATGCTTCTGGGCAATCCAACACAGCCAGCATGATGATGGCGAACGGTGACGGGGAGGAAGTTGCGGCTTCTTCTACAACCACAGCCACACCAGCCACATCTGCCGTGACCACGACCACCAAAGTCGATCCGACCGTTTCGGCTGGCCAAACTTACGTGGTTAAGTCCGGCGATACTATCGCCACAATTGCACGGGCAGCGTACGGCGACTTGAACCTATGGGATGAACTCTGCGCCTACAACAGTCTGGAAAATTGTGACCGCATCGAAGTAGGCCAAAAGATCACAGTGCCCGCCAAGGCAGATCTGGGTACGGGTGCAGTAGCAGCACCAGTAGCACCCGCGCCGGTCACTGCTCCTGTGGCAGCCACCACAGCAACCACTGTTACTGTTGCAGCCACAGCACCTGTCACAACCACAACAGCGATGACCGACACAATGACCGGCACGATGACTGACACAGTGGCCGCAACATCCGGCACAATCATTGATGTTGCCACCAATGCCCGCCAGTTTGAAATCCTGCTACTGGCCTTGACGCTTTCGAACTTGACCGACAGCCTAAAGGCAGATGGACCATTCACCCTCTTTGCACCTACCGACGCTGCCTTTGGCAGGTTATCGGATGAAACCCTGGAACCCTTGCTGGCGGATGCTGATCAACTAGCCAAAGTGTTACAATACCATGTTGTACCACAAAAATTGACCATGGCAGACATCACCGATGGCATGCAAATTGAGACCTTAATGGGCCAGACCCTGACCTTTGCTGTATCGGGTAGCAATGTATCTGTCAACGGTGCGCTTATCACCCCAAGCGAACTACCCGCCAGCAATGGCACCGTGTTCATCATCGACTCGGTTCTGTTGCCAGCCGAGTAAGCCACAAACGGAAAATCTTGTCCAACCTGGTTGGCGAAATATAGAAAATGCAAGGGGAGATCAGACTCTGATCTCCCCTTGCATTTTCTATTGTCAACTGCCTCTTTCAACCGCCCTGCCTGTTCTTCCATTGCTTGTGTTCGGCGTACATCCGTGCTAAACTGTGGCCTATGAAACGCAACCCATCCCCCCCGCAATTGAACCCGGATCGGCCCATCGACACCCTTGACGATCCATTCTCCGATTGGGATTACGTTGACAAGATCGACATAGCCCCCAGCCCGGATGATGACGGCGAAACAGAGGGCAGGCCCTCGTTGCTGGAGACGACCAATCTATCCGACTTTTTTGGCGCAGATGGACCCCTGGCCCACGTATTGGACGGTTACGAGCTACGGTCCAGCCAATTGCAAATGGCCGAAGCAGTCAAACGTGCCGTCCTGAACAAACGCGTCGCCCTCATCGAAGCGCCAACCGGTACAGGTAAATCCATCGCCTACCTGCTACCCGCTTTGCTCAGCGGACGCACGATCGTAGTCGCAACCGCCAACAAATCTCTCCAGAGTCAACTCTACCTGAAAGATATCCCCTTTCTGCGCAAGGTGCTCAAGCGTGACATTTCTGCCGTCCTGGTCAAGGGACGCAGCAATTTTGTCTGCACGCTCAAGTGGGAAAAAGAAAAGCAAGAACAGCGCATGTTGGCAATGTACGATCGAGAGAACGAGCAGATCGCCTTTTTGAACAAATGGTTGCAGACGACCGAAAGCGGCGATGTGGACGATCTCCCCTTCATGCTCGAAAGCGACCTGCGCCCCCGGGTGGTCAGCTTTGCCGACGACTGCATTCATCGCAACTGCCCCCATTACAACGACAACTGCTATGTAAACTGGATGCGAGACAAAGCCCGCCAGGCCGAGGTGCTGATCACCAACCACCACCTCCTGCTCACCGCGCTGCAATTGGGCGAAATGGGATACGGCATCCTCCCCGAAGGCTCCATCTACATCGTAGACGAAGCCCACCAGCTCGAAGCCACTTCTACATCCGTCTTCGAAGTGGAGGTAACCGACTACGCCCTGCCCCAACTCCTGGCCCGTGCCACCTTCAAAGACCACGTGGACGAAGACCGGTTGGACGAGATGAAAATGCACAACATCCTCGCCTTTGCCGAAGCCGACCAGCAAAGCCACGACAATATCTTTCGTATCGAATCGGACTTGGAAGAGTTAAAGAAACTGGCCGGATCGGTCAAGTCGCTGCAAGATGAGATGAAGACAAAGAACCCCTATCAAAAAGCGGATGAAAGCGCCTCCCCCGAAGCGAATGATCCCAACGCCGAGGCCAAAGCCAATTACGATCTGGCCCTGGAGGGGCTTGGCTCTTTGGCTGCAAAATTGGAAGCCGTGGCAACCAGCAAACGCGACGAAAACGTGGTGCGCTATGCAGAGCGAGCCAGAGGACAGCGTATCAGCCTGCGCCTACATGCAGCCCCCATCGACCCCGCCGGCCTGCTCAAAGAATATCTCTTTGGCCTGGATGAAAAGAGCGTGGTCTGCACTAGCGCCACACTGGCAACCGACGGCCATTTTGCCCATTTCAAAAGCCGCTGTGGCGTAGACGACGAATCCATCGATCTGGTGGTCGACACGGTCTTCGACTACCCCAACCAAGCCCTGCTCTACCAGCCGTCCCTGCCCGCCTACGACTGGCGGGCCAAAGATGTCTATTACCGAGCCGTCTCCGGCGAAATCGAGCGCCTGCTGGAGGCCAGCCGGGGGCGCGCCCTTTGCCTCTTTACTAATTGGAGCGGCCTGCAAGCCGTACGCACCGAGCTAGCCACCAGTGTTTGGCCCATCCGTGCCCAGGGCGACTACCCCAGGGATGCACTGCTGGAATGGTTTCGGGCCACGCCCCACAGCGTGCTGCTGGCGACAAAATCATTTTGGGAAGGGGTCGATCTGCCCGGCGACGATCTCAGCCTGGTGGTGCTGGACAAAATGCCCTTTCCCACCCCCAGCGATCCCCTGCACAGCGCCCGCATGAAGGCCCTGGACGACGCAGCCCAAGGCAGCAGCTTTGGCAACTACATGATCCCCTTGATGGGCCTCTCGTTGAAACAGGGCTTTGGTCGTCTAATCCGCCGCAGCGACGACAAAGGCGTGGTGGCAATCCTGGACGAACGGCTGACCAGCAAAAGCTATGGTCGCCAGGTGCGCCAGGACTTGCCCCCAGCCCGTTTCAGCCGCACATTCACCGATGTCCATCGCTTCTTCAAAGAAGCCGTAGCCAGCCAGGCCGACTTTGCGCTGAATGTCCAGGCCACTCAAGAGGGCGACGGCGATCCAATCCATTGGCATTGGCGGCTGATTCGCCTGCAGGACGGCAAGGCCGATACCCAGGAGGGCAGCCTGCGGCGCGGTGATCGAGTGGCAGCCGAAATCCACGCTGCGGTGGAAGGGTTGAAAAACCTACGCGCACGCATCAGCGACGCAGGGCGCACCACCCACAGCTTTGGCGTCGAGTTGCGCTGTAGCACCGACACCGAAGCCGCCCTGGCATCCGGTCAAATTGACAGCAGCCTACGCAAACAGTGGACCAATCAGTGCTCGGTCTGGGGAAGTTTAGACGTGATCGGGCTGGCATTCGAGAGTTGACGAAAACCATCAACCACCCAGAAGGGGCTTGATATGTTTCGGATATTTGCACTTCTTTGTCTGGCCGGGGTACTGATAACCGCGCTTATACCAGCACAAAACCTGTTGGCACGGCCAGTGTTGGAAGACGCAGCCATCGAAGGCGTAGTCACCTTCGACAAACGTTTCGTTGCCGTGCAGCCGATCATCCCTGGTCAACTAATGCGGGTGGTCATGCGCTTTGATCCCCAGGATCAGCAAGAATTGGCCCGACGCTCCGGCTTCTTTTTGTTGGATGGCGATCGGTTGCGCTCGTTTAATGCGGGCGGTAGCCTGCTCGACAACAATTTGGCATCGGGCAGCCAAGACCCCAACCGTCCGGCCAACGAGCTTGTCGCCACTATTGAACGGCCATCCGGCGAATATGCGGTTGTCATCTACAACGACACCGATATCCCCATGACGTTTCATCTGTGGGTGGAGAATGGCACGTTTCCCCAGGAAGAGATTGCGACAGCCCCATCGGTAGACCCAGCCCCAGCCGCCCCACCAACAAAGACCCAAGCAGCAGAAATTCCGCCAGCCGCGGCCGTATCTCAGCCCAGCGCAGTAGCCAGCAACACGAGCAGAACCGACAGCAGAACCGATAATAGTACCGGCCCAACCTACACGGTTCGATCCGGTGATACCCTCGGCCTCATTGCCCAGACCATCTACGGTGACCTCTCGTTGTATGCCCGCCTGTGCAGCTACAATAGTATAGGCAATTGTGATGTCATCGAAGTGGGGCAAGCCCTACGCACGCCATCGTTGGCTGAGTTGACAGACTCACCATCCCCGGCAGTTACCCCAGCAGAAGCCATACCCGCGGTTGCCGTCACAGGTGCCCAACAGTCCAACACATCAGCAGCAGCAAGCAGCACATCGGATCGCTACACGGTTGTTGCTGGGGATACGCTGGGCACGATCGCCCAAAGACTCTACGGGGATTTTCAGCGATACAGCGAAATATGTGCGCTGAACGGCTTGGCCGATTGCGGTACAGTCACGATCGGTCAGGTATTGCGGCTTCCCGGTGGCAGCGGCGCACAGACACAAACAGCCATCAAATCAACCGAGACAACGACCGCGCCAGAAACGCCCGCGCCGGAAGCGCCTGCGCCATCCCCCCCCACAACAGCCCCAAGCGCGCCTCAAACCAGCGCGCTTGGCCTTGTCCCCACGTTGGAACAGTCGGATCACATGAGCATCTTTGTCATGCTTTGGAAGACGACCGGGCTGCTCTCCTTCTTGGAGACAGACGGACCCCTGACTCTTTTTGTCCCATCAGATACCATTTTTGCCCCGGTTACCCAAGCCAATCTAACCAACTGGATGACCAACAAACAGGTGCTCGAACGGCTACTTTCGTATCACGTAGTCGTCCGTTCCATCGATCCAGGCAGTGTGGGGACAGATGGGATCGACCTGGGAACCCTGGAAGGCACCCCCATTCGGCTGGAACGGGGGGCTGATGGCGCTTTAACGGTCAACGGCGCTCGGGTAATCGGCACGCCCATTGTAGCCAGCAACGGAACAATCTACACGATTGACCAAGTGCTCGCGCCACCCCAATAGAGCGATTGACCTACTTCCAAAAGGATCACCAAACCGACCTCTATGTCCAACACCGCTACCCGCACATCGAATGAATATGTGGAACTTATCCGGGACAATCCGGATTTTCGCAACCTCTGGATCGGCCAGATTGTCAGCCTGTTGGGCGACTGGTTCAACCTGATCGGTTCGGCGGCCCTGATCGCAAGCCTCACTGGTTCGGGTTTGGCAGTCAGCGGCCTCTTTGTGGTGCGCATGTTGGCCCCATTCCTGATCAGCCCGGTAGCTGGCGTGGTGTCTGATCGC
>JAHEML010000063.1 GCA_024643705.1 Caldilineaceae bacterium
GCCCAGGGCCGATGTCGCTCAGGGCGAGATTGACTGGTCGGGCGAGATGAATCGGGTGGTCAGCGTGCCGTTGGGCGACAAGCTCTGTTTCGAGGCGGTGGTGGTGAACGAGGGTACAGTGCCCATCCGCACCACAGGCCCGTGGCCGGGGCAGGAATATCGTTTCGGCGAGAATTACAACACGTTAGCCGCAGATGGGCACAAGGAGTGGTTTCAGCAGGCGGGTGTTTGGCGTTTTGGCATCAATTTCGACACCACCGGCATCGACTTCCCCTACCGTTTTGCTATCGGTAATCAAGATGAATTGGAGCGGCGGGTGATCGATGGGGTGGAGCAGTGGTATCTGATGCCGGGCAAGGCTGGCCGGGTGAGTGGTTGTATTGTGATGGACGAGCGCCCGCCGGTGGGTACAAATTTCTGGTGGGGCGGGCTGATCCACGAATATGTGGGGGTGGCGAACAATTACATTGACCGGATTTCGGTGGATGTGGGCGTTCCGTAGGCAGACAGGGCAGGTGATCGTGTCCACATGCCCTGTCTGCTATTGATCAATACTCCACCATAATGTCGCCAAGATCGGTTAATTCATCGGTTGGAGCTGTGTGGGAAGCGGGTAACCCATCTTCGTTTGTTTGAACAGTGTAGCGATCCATAATATCGCCTACGAAGATGACAAAGTCGACTGGCTCTACATTTTCAAAAATAAAGTAGCCACCTTCATTCGTAAGAGCGTAGGGGCTGAATGCGTTGTCCAATGCCCATGCCCCTTGGCTTGGGTCTTTGTTGCCTTCTTCAGCGTAGTAGATTTTGGCCATACGCACAGACGTGTTGGCGATGGGTTGGTTCGTGATCGTAGAAATGAGGCGGCCAATCACAACCGCTTTGTCTGGTTCAACTTGAATTGTGCTTAAGTCGGTGGGGAACTGAAAGGGAACGGGCGTCGGCAAAATACTGACTTCGTTGGCCGGTGCAGAGAGTGGGCTGACCTCGTCAGTGCTTAGCACAATCACTCGCGGGGTTTCTTGTGGGGCAGGACCTGATTGTGTAACATCACTGCAAGAGACCAGAAGCAATGCTACGATAAAAAGAATGAGAAGGTCGCTCGAATATTGGTGGCTGCGCATCGGTAGAATTCTCTTTCACGGTTCTCGCAAGGACTAGCAGAAAACCAAGTTGCATATTTCGAGAGTGTTGGAATAGATGAGAAAATGAGCAAGAATGACAACATGGACAATACAATAGAAGCAGGAATTAGGCAATACTACGAATGGGGTAGTGGAAAATTGGGATCGATTTACTCTGGTCGGAGTATTGCAAGATAGTTCTATCACTGATATTGTTACCAACAGCTATTTAGCCAGTTTTGTGTCGTGTACTCTCGTTCAATTGAAAGGAACTAAAAGTATGAAATCGCTCAAGGTGTTTTTGGTGGCGAGCTTCCTGATGCTCCTCACCATGGGTTTGGCCTCTGCCCAAAACCCGGCGTATGGGACATCATTTATTACCTCTGTCACATTCCAGAACGTAACAACAGAAAATAAAGCTGCGAATGTAATCTTCTACTTCTACGCGGAAGGTAGCGGTACACCTGTTGAAGTTCCGGTCACATTGCCTGCCAATGCTGGCTCGTCGCTCTACATCGGTGGCTTGGCGCAACTGCCTTCCAACTTCAGCGGTTCTGCCGTTCTCTCGTCAGATCAGCCGATCGTTGCTACTCTGGTTCAGATTCCTCAATCTACTACAGTGAAGAATCGTCCTCTATCGAATGGCTTTTCGACAACAGCCTCACAGGCGACAATAGCCACAGTATTGAAGAATCGCTTTAATACATCCACGAAGTTTTCTGTTCAGAATGCGGATACTGGAGCCGTGGATATTACCGTGACTTTCTACAATGCGGACGATGTAAACGCTGCGCCCGTTGTGGTAAACAGCAGCAACGTGCCGGCCGGCTCTTCGAAATCCTACGATGCAGGTACGATTGGTCAACTCCCGTCACCGTTTAATGGGTCGGCTATTGTGTCCGCTGTTAAGGCTGGTACCACTACACCGGCCAATATCGTATCTTCTGCCTTGGAACTTTCTACCAATGGCAATGCAGCTACAGCCTTTGAAGGCGTTTCGGCTGGGGCCCAGACGGTCTTTATGCCATCTGCCCTATGTCAGCGTTTCAATGCTACCACCTTCTATGCTGTGACAAATACAAGTCAGACGGATCCGACTTCCATCACTGTCACCTATGACAATGGCAAGACTGAAACCAAGGATATTGGTGCAGGCAAGAAAGCCAGTGTTAACACTTGTGATGTCAACGATCCCGGTTACAGCGGCTCTGCCACCATTACCAGCACCGCCACCGACATCGTTGTTCTCGGTAAAGCCTCCGGTGGCGCTCTTCTGACCGCCTTCCTGGGCGAGTCTGCTGGCTCCACGAAACTGGCCCTTCCCTATGTGCGTTGGACTGCCGATGGCACCTTTAACAATCAGTCCCGCCAGCGAGGTTTTATTGCTATCCAGAACGTCGGTAATAGTGATGCTACAAACCTCACAGTTAAGTATCTGAACAAGAATGGTGTGGTTGTGGGTACGCACTCCCTTGGCACGCTGGCTAGTAAGGCAAAGACAAACTCGACAGCCCTGAACGCGTGCGCAAGCTCTCCTTGCACCGACAATAATCTTCTCGAATTCGGATACCCTGAAGGTAACGGGGGCGGTTTCGGTGGTTCTGTTATTGTGGAAAGCACGGGTAGCCCAGTGGTAGCCGTTGTTCGTATCGCCAGTGTGACAGATGCTGGTCAGGTTGCCGAAGACTACAACGGTATTCCTGTTCAGTAAGGTTGGTTGATAAAAGCCTATCTGCTCTGCTGTTTTAGGGATAGCGACAGAGACGGATAACTTAATAGCAGATAAACGTCTTGCGGTGGAGAATTCAATTCTCCACCGCAAGACGTTTGTTGGAAACAGGTACAAAATGCGTCGATTCGTCTTTCTACTTCGACAATTGTGGGACCGGGTCACAAGTGGAATGGCTTCTCCGCCGGTGGTGCGCGCTGTAACAGCAGACGCGTTGAGTTATCTGGGCCATGTCGCATTAACTGAACTCTTCCACCAGGTGGAACGGATTGAAGCTGAGGGGGTTCCTGGGGTAATACTCGAAGCTGGTTGTGCGCTTGGTGGGTCGGCCATCGTCATCGCATCTGTCAAATCCAAGGATCGACCCATGGTGGTGTATGACGTTTTTGGGGTAATCCCTCCGCCGTCTGAGAAAGACGGAAAGGACGTACATGCGAGATATGACGAGATTGTGGCGGGTCAGGCCCAAGGGTTGCGCGGTCAACCCTATTATGGCTATCAGGAGAATCTATATCTCGAAGTAGTTGCCAATTTCGCTCGTTATCATTTGCCCGTAGACGAGAACAACATTTCTTTGGTCAAGGGCCTGTTTCAGGAAACCCTCCACGTGAAACAGGAAGTTGCATTAGCCCATATCGATGGCGATTGGTATGATTCGGTTAAAGTCTGCTTGGAACGGATCGAACCGTGGCTCGTCTCTGGAGGCGTTCTGGTCGTCGATGATTACTATCATTGGTCGGGCTGTCGCATAGCTGTGGATGATTACTTCCGAGACAAGAAAGAGCGTTACATATTTCGACATGGTGCTCGACTACATATTGTACGCCGATAAGTATCCCAGGATTCCATTGGTTCGGACCATTTGCCTCACACGCTTCTCGAGCAAAAGATTGATAGGCCCAATGAAACCGCTTGACATTCTCGCTTTCAATCCCTCCCGGCATAATCTGATCTGCTTTTTGCAAGAAGCTGCACAGACTATGAGTCCAGGAGAACGGGTATTGGACGCGGGGGCCGGTGATTCTAGGCACAAGACGTTATTTTCTCATTCTATATATGAAGCTACCGATTGGGGAGTGGCTTATCAATCAGACGGATTGGATTTTCTTTCCGATCTGACTGCATTGCCTACACGGTCTGCTATCTATGATCACATCATTTGTACCCAGGTGATGGAGCATGTCCCCGAGCCTGGGTTGATGTTGCAAGAGTTTTACCGTCTGTTGAAACCTGGTGGAAAATTATGGCTCTCCGCACCGCTCTCTTACCCTGAACATCAAGTGCCCCATGATTATTATCGATACACCCAATACGGATTGAGCTACCTCCACGAACAGGCTGGCTTTGTCGTTAATAATATAGAACCACTGGAAGGGTTGCTGGGAACGTTGGCGTATCAGTGTCAGAAGGGGGCCGAATGGCTGCCATTGTATCCAGGGCGCTACGGAGGTGGGATTGTGGGCTATTTTCTACTGCCGGTGATCGTCGGTGCAAGAGCAGGGTTTGCGCTGCTTTCCGTTCTTTTTGCCCATCTGGACCGATTCGCCCGGATTGACCGCGCCGGATATTGTAAGAATTATGTGGTGAAAGCCACCAAACCCTTGGATTAGCCGGTTTCGTCTGTGCCGAGAGTTTTGTAGAGGTCTTCAAGTTGCTGGGCGATGGCAGTAGTTGAAAATCTCTCCTTGGCCGCCCTGCGCGCTGTCTCTGTTCCCGCACGATAGGTTGGCAGATCACTCAAAACACGATCAAGGGCCTCAGAAAGCGCTGGTGCGTCTTCTGGTGGAACGAGCAACCCATTTCCACCATGTTGTACCAACTCCACCGAACCAGAGACAGTAGTTGCAATAATGGGAACCTCAGCAGCGATGCTTTCCAGTAAGACTGTTGGGAACCCCTCCCACCGGGATGCCGAGACGAAAATATCCATCGAAGCCAGGAGTTGCTCGATATCCTTGCGTGGCCCAGCAAAACGGACAGCGTGACTGATATCCAAACTGTCTGCCCTTTCTTCCAGGGCCAGACGCAAATGTCCATCCCCAATGATCAGGACCACGATTGTAGGGTGCTTCTCCAGCACAGCGGGTATTGCCTCCAGAAAAACGTCGAATCCCTTCTGTCTGGTCAGACGCCCAATTGTTCCAATAATCGGGGCGTCTAGGGCAATGCTAAATTCTTCGCGAATGTTTGCTCGCTTTTCTACGTCTTGAAAACGGTCAAAATCGATGCCGTTGTAGAAGACTTGAGCTTGCCGCCCCAAAACGCGCGCCAGAATACGTCGGTTCAAATTTGTTTCCACCTGTCGCGAAATTGCCAGGTCGCGGGTGAAGGTAAATGGGTAGAACAGGTTCGGGAATAATTTCCCGTAAAGCGGGCGTTTTGACCACTCGATTTCATTGTGTACTGTGCGTACGGTAGCTTTAGCCCCCAGGCTGCGCGCCAGGAAAAGGGCTGCAAGATCGGAGAATTCCCCATGGCTGTGAATAATATCCACCGTTCCCAACTGTGCCTTCCTCAAACCGTTCACAGCCTGAACACAACTCTGGTATGGTTTTGCTTCGTTCCAGTCGGCGGCAATGACGGCCCGAATGCTCTCTTCGTTTAGGCGCGCGCAGTGAGCTTCCTCGAAACCTGTGTGATAGTTCCACAGCCCGACAATGGTCAGCTCGATTTGGCTTACATCAAAAGCGCGCCCCAGCCCAAGCACATAGCGGGCCACACCACCCAAAGGACCTTCGACAGCAAAGCTAGAAATCAGATGTAATACCCGAATTCGCCTCACGTATCCATCCTCTCCCTCAAAATAGCACCCAACAATTGATTCAATTGGCTATCGGTCTCTTGCTGCAAAGCCGCAACCGATCGTTCCACCTCTGCGGCCAGGTGTCGTCTTTTGGGCCAAGCCCGACGAAAAAGGGTGGCCAAGGAGTCAACTGTCACATTTTCAATCCGGACGACCCATTCACCCATCTCCAGCATCTTCAAAACCCCCACGGTTTTGTCTTGAT
This sequence comes from Caldilineaceae bacterium, assembly GCA_024643705.1. Lineage (GTDB taxonomy): Bacteria > Chloroflexota > Anaerolineae > Caldilineales > Caldilineaceae > JACQGT01. Next base: position 5,862 of record JAHEML010000063.1, read on the forward strand.
AGGCAATAGCAATCACTGGCACACCTTCGGCCAGAGCAAAAATATTTGAATGCAACCGGGTTCCCAGAAATAAGTCCATATGGGCATAGGCCGCTTTCAGGATGTCCGCCGGCATGGCAGCATCTACTGTATGAACCCTGTTGAAGAGAGATGTTCCAGCCAGTCGCTCGGCCACTCGGCGTGCAGGTATTCGGTCATCGTCGGCGGTTTTTGGCCCACATACTTGAGAAAAGAGCAAGACTCGGCCATCGGTTTCTTCCAAAAAAAGCCGAATGGTTTCTGCCACCGCACCTTCGTAAAGCGCTTGCTGACCAAAGGCTGGGTTCTGTGCTCCCCAATCGATCATCGTGACGCCCAGAAGCGGCCGCTGTGTGGCAGGCTCAACACCAAAATGTCTGAGCAATTCGGCTCCCGCTTCGTGGCCCGCGCTGGGAAACTGAAAAGCCAAATCGGGGATCAATTGGAAATCCTCTTTTTCGAATCCAATCCGTTCCAAAAGGGAAACGGACGTCAAATCACGTACGGCGATCATCTCAGTTCGACACAGCACCCAGCGGAGTGCGGCTTTTTCCCAGGTACGATTGAGCGGCCCGAACGTTTGAGGCAATATGTACAACGGCTTGCCCAACAACCAGGCATAGGCCATCGCAAAGAGAGGAATGAGAACCGGTAGGCCAGCTAAGTACGCGCGGCTGTAGATGAAGTTGCCGGGACAACTCAGGACGGCATCTGCTTCAAAATAGGCCCGTAGTAGAGAACGGTACCCCTGGGGAACCCCCGCATAGCTCTGCTTGCTCGATATGCGATAGACAAGACCTGCCCATAGACTACACACATAGAGTCGCGCCAATAACCCAATCCGTTGCATCCGCGATGTTCTTGCACCGGTCCACCCGAAAAAGGAGGGAACACAGGTTTCCCCAATCTGACTCTCTGCAAACCCTGCAGGATCATTGGCTGAGAGTGTCACCTGCGCGTTGGGGGCAAGGGCATAGATTTTGCGCAAGCTCATAAGCAGCAAAGCGTGATCTCCTGCGTTTTGTGTCGAATGTAGGTTGATAATCAAGAGACGTTTCATGTTTTTGTACCCGTGGGCAATGGCTCTCGAGCCGACTCCCGCCAGAGAATCGCCAGATAGGCCACCATCAGCCCCCCTTCGGACAACACAAACACCACGGCAACTCCCACGATTCCCCAGCGCTGCAGAATGATCAAATTGGCTAATATGTTGAAGAGAGCTGCAAAGAATTGAAAGCGTACCCGCAGCCCTTGCCGGTTGATCGCAATCAACCCAGCAGCCGCGCTCAGACTAATCGATCGAGCCAATAAGACCCCACTCAGAATCGCCAGTACAACACCGGTTGCCGCGTAGTCGGCCCCGTAGAGAAAGCCAATCGCCGCAGTAGACAAGAGTGCCACAGCCCCGCCCAACAGCAAACCAATCCCCATGCTCAGCGAGAGGGCCTGGCGGAGGAGACGCCAAAGTTCCTGCCGATCCCGCTCGTAGGCAATGCCCAAAATGGGCAAATAGACATTGTACAGGACAAGGGGAATCAGACCCAGGGCTGTAACCAATGAAACAGCCGGTGCGTACAGCCCCGCTTGGGACTGTCCCAACCACTGGGCTACCAGCGCAATATCCACCCGGCCATAGATTAGCGCCAGCCCAACGGATAACCCGAAAGGAACCGCCCCGCGAACAGTCGGCAACAAGTGGGCGCGTTGTAGATGAAAGCCAAACCGGCGGATCTGCCAGAAAATAGCCAGAAAACTTCCCAATGCGGTGGCTGCTGTTTGAAAGAGAACATACCCGATCGCATGTTTCTCATCTTGCCAATAGAGCGCGCCCACAGCAACAAATACCAACCCTTGCATCAGCACCATCAACACCAGGGTGCTGCGGTTGCGTTGAGCTGTTTGGAATACGGCCCACGCGACCCGGCCCAGTTCGTCGCACCAGACGCACAGAGCTGCCAATAGCAACAAGGGGGGGGGGAAGGCATCGGGGTTGAGCAACGGCGCAATCAAGCCAATGCAGCAGAACCATACCAAGCCAAGCAGTGCCTTAAGCACAAGGGCCGAAGAAGCATGAACTGACAACTCCTCATCTGTGTCCGAACGCCGACCATGGCCCATCAGCCAATTGTCCAACCCCAGGGAGAAAAAGGGCGACGTGAGCCATGCCACTGTAAAGCAGGCCGTATATTGTCCAAATTGGGATGGACCCACCTGTCGTGCAATGAGAATCAGCGCCGCGGCCGTGAGCAGACGGGCAAGAAGGGTGCCGGAAAGGAGGTATCCGATGCTTGTAAAGAGAGGAGATCGACGGGAAAGAGAAGCAATCACAACAGGGACAAGCCATCCAGCAACTGCCGACCCAAATGCACCCCATCGAATTGCTCGTTAAAGAGCATTTCCCCCCGACTGCCTAATCGTTCGCACAGGGCAGGATCAGCTTGCAGGGTTTGGATAGCCGCGACCAGGGCCAAGGCAACTCCTCTAGGAACAAAATAGAGGTGAACACCATGCACAAACTGCTCCCTCACCGCCGGTCCATCCCCGGTCAAGACCACTTTCCCCATGGCAAGGCATTCGTATATCTTGTTTTGCACAGTCATCAGCGACTGGGGTGTTGCCCCGAAAACGCCCAGACAGATATCCGCATCAGCGATGTGTTGGCGTAAGTTGGCCGGTTCCAGCCAGTCGACAAAACGCACATTTGTCAGATTGTTTTCCCGCGCTCTCGCCAGCGCGGCTGCGCGCTCCGGCCCATTGCCGATCAATTCAAAACGAATAGTCGGATCATCAGCCAGCAACGCTGCCGCCTCGACGATAGTTTGCACGCCGTGGTTGGGAATGAATGTGCCGTAATAAAGGACGGTGAAGACGGAGCTTTTGTCCGAGGAAGCGGGAATGGGGTGAAAAATCCGATCATCTGCCCCGGTGGGGATTAGATGGAAGCGGGAGGCAGAAATGCCATGGGTCTTCTCGAACCACTGGGCATAGGCAGCCGTGTCAATGATCAATTTGTCGGGCAAGCGACAGGCCATCCGCTCCAACCGGCGCAAAAGACCCACCCCCCAGGGGCTCGTGCCATCCAGCCCCCTCTCCAGCGCAATAAGATAAATGGACATAAAAATATCCCAGGCCAGGGGTTTACGCTGCACCCAACTGAGCAATCGAGCCAGAAAAACGTCCAATTGGCCGGGATACCCCACAACCAGCACATCGTAGGCTCCGTGGATCTGCCAGTAGCGCCGGAGCAAGGCCACATATGCCCCCGCCACCCGCAGCCAAAAACGGGGACGCTTCCAGCCGCTTTCCACCGTTTCCACCCGGTCTGCGATGCTCTGCCACAAGCTGGCGTGGCATTCGATCACCTCTACCCCGTTGCGACGCAGCCCTTCTAGCAAAATGCGGTTACGAGAGTATTCTTCCCGGTAGGTGCCAAAATAACAGACCCGCAAACGAGACCCGCTCATTGGGCCGCGTACCCATACCGCCGCCCCACAATTTTCTCAAAATAGGCCTCAAAGCGTTGGGACAATTCCACCGTGATTGGCCCGGGTGTGCCCGATCCAATCGGGCGACCATCCAGGCGGACCAGGGGCAGCACATGGCGGCTGGTGCTGGTGATAAAGGCTTCGTCCCAGCCGGAATGTGCGGCCAGGGGCAAGGCGATACGCCGAACGGGTATACCCGCCTCTTGCGCCAGGTCAAGCACAATCTGTAGTGTCACCCCTTCCAAAATATCCGCGGCGGGTGGAATGAGCAGAGCGCCGTCTTGCACCGCGTAAAAGGTGCTGCTGGCCCCTTCCCGCACATTGCCCCCGCTGTCAATTAACAGACCTTCGTGCTCACCTGCTGCTTGCGCCGCATGACGGGCCAAGGTATTGACCAATGTATTCAGCGATTTCACCGTAGGCAGCGCCCGCTCGCCCTGGTAGCTGACAGCACCCACACCGGTTTGGATCATCAATGAAGTGGGCGGGCGCAATGGCTCCAGCCAAATAAAGCTGCGCGGGGGGCTATCATGCTCGGGGCCAACAGAAAAGAGGCGGATCGTGGCGTCGGGCGGAGAACCTTCTGCCGTAACCAACTCCTTGATCCAGGCGCGGTGTCCGGGCAGATCCCCAGATAGAGGCAGATCGATCGCGCTGGCCGATGCCAGCAGCCGAGCCAGATGATCGTCCAGATGGAAGACTGTGCCGTTCCAGAGTTGGATGCTCTCGTAAACGCCGAACGCACCATAGAGAGTGCTACCCAACACCGAGATCGTGGCACTTGTCGGCGGGATCAGTGTGCCATTGCAATTGACAAAA
>JAHEML010000728.1 GCA_024643705.1 Caldilineaceae bacterium
TTCCGCCCACAGATGGCGTTGGACGGCGACGCAGCGGGCCATTTGGTTTCTCTGTGTCGTCTGCTCGGCGGCCACCCTCTGGCATTGGAGATGGCGGCTTCCTGGCTGCGCACCCTTTCGCTCCCCATTATTCTGAAGGAAGTGCAAAACAATCTGGAACTGTTGGAGGCGAACCTGCGCGACACGCCGGCGCGCCACCGCAGCATTCGCTCCCTTTTTGATGCCTCGTGGAATCGGCTGACCGAGCAGGAGCGGACTGTTCTCTGCCAACTCTCCGTTTTTGAAGGCGGGTTTGATGGGCAGGCCGCTCAGTCGGTGGCTAGTGCCAGCCTGCGAATGCTTGCTGGTCTCGTCGATGCGTCGTGGGTGCAAGCTGCTACTGGTGAACGCTTTGACTTCCACCCCCTGATCCTGGCCTATGTGCGGGAGAAACTGGTACAGAGCGCTGATTTTGCAGACGCATATGTGGAAGCGCTCCGCCGCCGCCACAGCGATTATTATTCTGTCGTAGCAGGTCAGCATGACTCCAACTGGGGAGTAGTTCTGGCGGATTCTGCCAACATTTGGGTGGGCTGGAACTACGCACTGCAACGGCTGGACACAAGTCTCATTCACCGCTATTTGGATGTGGTCTTACATCTTGCGGTAAACAAAGGCGTCACTCGCGAGGCGGACGCTGCCATCGCAGAAAAGCTGCGGGAAGTCGATCGGGCGATTGATCAGGGCGATGACAACCGCGAACAGTTGTTGCGCTCTGCGCTGCTGGCGGTCGGTCACGCCACCTTTGCCAATCGAGCCGGCGCGCCCCGTGTGGCCGAAGGGTGGACGCGACGGGCGCTGGCGCGTCTGGACGCGATCGGCGAGCATCACACCCTGCTGCGCGGGGAAATAGAGGTAACCCTCGCCTGGATTCTCAACACCCAGAGCCGTGTTCGAGATGCTGATGTTCAACTCGTCCGTCCCCTGCAAATCTTCTATCAGCAGGAATCTGCTCCACATATCGGTGATGTGCTTTTCCTTCAAGCTATGAACGCCAGCGACCAAGGACGATGGGATGATGTGCGCAGCTACATAAAACAATTGCAGGAAATTGCCAGGAACAGTCGGCTCACGCCAGAGCTATACAATACGCATATGTGGTATCTTGCCATTGATGAGGGACGCTTGGACGATGCGGAGAAACTGCAACCGGCGGACGAGGCCACTAACAGCCAAATATCCAGCCCAACCCTGCAATATCTTTTTTTGGGGCGCGATCGGCTGGCCCGTGGCGATTTGGCGGCAGCCCGCAACCACGCCCAGTTGGCCCTGGAGAGCGGGCAGAAACTGGAAATTCGCAATCAGGAGGTGTGGGCGCTCATCGACCTGGGCGAAATCGAACTGCGCGCGGGCGATGTCGCACTGGGCGGGGATCATTTCCGCCGCGGGCTGGCCGCAGCCCAGAAAATGGGGCGGAGCAAGGAGATCGCCCGCGCCCGCAACGGCTTGGGTTTTGTGGCACTGGCCCAGGGGAAGTTGGAGGCAGCCGGCGAAGAATTTACATCCAGTCTGGCGACGGTTTGGCCTTTAGAAATTCTCCCCGAAGTGCTGGGCGCGGTGATCGGCCTGGCCGCCATTGCGGCCCAATCGGGGCAACCGGATCGGGCCGTCGCCTGGCTGGAAAGTGTCCTGGCCCATCCGGGGCTGCCATACCTGCTGCGCTTGCAGGCGCAATCTTTGTGGTCCGAACTGGCTGACAATACTCCTGTTCCCGAAGCGCTTTCGTGGGATCAGGCCCAGGAAAGCCTTGAGCCTGTCATCGTACAATTGCTTGGGGAGGAAATGGCAAAATAGCGAAGCGAGGAACAGAGTGCTACAGAAGGGGGTTGTCAGATATATTCCACATGATTTTGCATGTCGTCAGAATCATATATGGCGGCCATCAATTCCAGATGGCGAACCCAATCACCGATAGTGTGTCTGTGTTGCTGACCGAAGACAATGCCCGCATGACCGAATCCGGTTGAGGCGATTTCCAGATAATCGGCGTCATTCGTGCAGAGCACAAAGCCCATGGCTGCGGCGCGGGCTAAGTGGTTGCGATCCGAGTCGCCCAGCACACCCAAATCGCGGACGGTCACAGCCTCGATCCCCCGGCGTCGCAGTTGAGTGGCAAGCGCAACCGGCACATTTTCATCCAGATAAAAGCGCAGTTTTGCTGCCAATGCGCTGCTCCTTCATCTGCTCGGCCTGTCGAATCTGCCTACGAATTTGCTCATCAATTTCGTCTTTTTGGGAGTAATAATAGGCCAAAGCGCCATAGACTTGGGACAAAGAAAGGCCATACCAGTCGGCGATGCCATCCGAATCCTGCTGGTGATAGAGTTTGGCGATGACTATATCAGCAACCGTGACTGACGTTCCCATAATGTGGGGTCGTCCGTTGCGGATGTCGGGGTTGATGGCGATTGTCTCAATCGCTTGAATTGTGTTCATTCGGATTCTCCATTCACAGATTGCCAGTCACTTTGTCGGTTCATTGTAGCACAAAAAGGGTTGCTTTCCATGCACATCATCGACACCCACTGCCACATCGGCCTGCACAAATACGAACCCGTCGAGACCCTGCTCTTTCACATGCAGCGGGCGGGGGTGGCCCAGGCCGTCTTTATTCAATACATGGGCAACACCGATAACGCTTATCTGGCAGAGACACTGGCTGCCCACCCGGGCAAATTTGCCGCGGCGATGCTCGCCCCCGCCGACGACGATGGC
>JAHEML010000064.1 GCA_024643705.1 Caldilineaceae bacterium
ATCCCCCGACTGGTGCAGCAGATCCGCCAGATTGTTGTGGAGAGCGGCCTCCCGGTGACGGTCGCCCCAGGCTGCACAACGGGCCAGAGCGGCCAACAGATGACTCTGTGCAGTGGCAAAATCGCCCCCATCGGCCAGGGCAAGTGCCAGATTGTTGCGGGCAGCGATCTCCGCGGACGGATCTGCCAGAGAAGAGGATAGAGCTACCCCACGCTGCAAATGTTCTATGGCCGCGGTGCTGTCTCCCTGGCGGCGGGCTAGCAGGCCAAGAAGGTTGGCGACATCGGCCTGGGCCAAGGTGTCGCCACTGTTTTGGGCCGCAGTTTCGGCTTTTTCGGCCAACGCCAGGCCGCGGACGTCGTCTCCTTGGCGTTGGGCTGTATAGCTTGCAGCGCTGAACAGGCGGGCACGGATCGCCGGGTTTTCGGCTGTCCCCAATGCATCCAGTCCGGCCTGATAGTGGAGAGCAGCCAATTGCCATTCGCCCTGACGTTGATAAACCCCACCGATTTGCTCCTCCACACCAGCCAGACCAGCACCGGATGCACCCGACGCAGCCTGCTCCAAAGCCAGCAGAGCGCTGGTATAATCACCGCGAAGGGTAAGAAGTTCGCCGATAGCCTGCTGCAAGCGACCTGATTCGGGGTGGCCCAGGGCCAGAGCCATCCGATAGTGGGTCAGCGCCTCGGCATTCGCATACAACTGCCGGGCCTCGTCTCCGGCCAGGGCAAAGAGCAGAGCAGCCTCACTTTCCTGCCCTCCCCAGCGGTGATGATAGGCGGCCTGAGCCACCGCGCCTAACACCCTCCCTACCCGCCGGCCAAAGCTCTCGGCCACCCGACGGTGGAGCAGTCGCCGCCGGGCCAACGCCGTTTCGTCGTAGACCAATTCCCGCAGCTTTTCGTGGCAGAAGTCATAGCGGGGCAGAGTGCCAACCCCCTCCCCTTCCTGTTCTACCACCAGCCGCCGCTCCATCAGGGCCTCCAACCCCAACAGACTTTCCTCTTCGCTGCGCCCGGCCGCGGCCTGCATCGTCTCCAAATCGAAGGAACGTCCGATCACGGCAGCAGCGGAAAGCACTTGCGCGGCGACCCCATCCAGACTATCCAAGCGAGAGGCGAATAGATCGCGTATTGTGGCAGGCGCGATGCGCAGGGCCGGTTCACTATCCGGCGCATCGGCCAGGGCAGCCAACTGCTCGGCCAGTAGAAAAGGGATGCCTTCGGTTTCTGCGTACAGTCTGCGTGCGAAGTCTGTGCCTATCCGAACACGCTCATTGTAGGAATCGACCAGCCGCGCCACATCATCGGTCTGCAGGCGATGGAGGGCGAGAAGCGCGCCCTGCCCATTGCGCTGAGCGGCCTGGGCGAGCGGTTGTAACTGCTGTTCGCTGCTTTCTCCACTGCGCCAGGTCAGGGCCAGACAAAAAGGGAGCGTATGCAAACGGTGGGTGAGCCAGACGAGCAGGTCCAACGTGGCGCTGTCGGCCCATTGAAGATCATCAAGGGCTAACACACCGGCAGCCTCACCTCGGAATAGTGCAGCCAGCAGATCAGCCAGTGCATGGAAGAAGCGGGCCTGACCGCCGGGACTCTCCAGAGGCGGCGCTGGTGGCAGATCGTTTGCATCACGCAGTGGACCGGACTGTTGCCGCAGGGCAGGAAAGAGACGGGCGACTTCGCTCTGCTGCCACACGGGCAGTGTGGCAGCAGATTTCCGCCCTGCTTCTCCCAACAACAAAGGATTGAGTGCATCGAGAAATGCGCCAAAGGCCAGGCTATTTTCGCCAGGGAAGCAACGCGCCAAGGCTGTAACTGCGCCTTGGGCCGCGGCATAGCCTTGCAGATCGTCCAGCAGGCGGCTCTTGCCAATACCTGCCTCTCCGGTAAGGATGAGGAGTTGGCCCTGGCCAGCCCGCTGCCAGACCGCCTGCATCCGCTGCCATTCGTTGTCCCGCCCTACCAGGGGCAGGTGGGTGGAGGCAGGTGCAAGCAGTGGAGTTTGGGATGGGAGAGGGGCAGGCGGTGTCAGCCGATTGGACTGTATGGCGTCATAGAGCGCGGTCGTCTCGTCCAGAGGCGGCACACCTAATTCTTCATCCAACACCCGCACACAGGCCCGGTATTGGTTCAGGGCCGCGGCGCGCTGATCAGCCAAAGCGTAGATGCGCATGAGCTGGCGGTGGGCTGGCTCGTGGAGTGTGTCTGCGGCCAATCGGCAGCGGGCGTAGTCGATGGCCGTTTCCCATCGTTGCTGGCCGCTCTCCCATTGGGCCAGCCTGTCCAGCGCGGTCACAAAGTCCCGGCGCAGGGATTCAGCCTGAAAGAACTGCCAGTCGTCAAATTCTACGCTATCTTTCAGGGTGAACCCGGCCAGAAAGTCGGTGGTGTAGAGTTCGACCGCTTGCTGAAGGGGTTGGGCACAGAGGGGGCAGGGTTGATCCGCTGGGTGATCGTGGGTCAGACAGACGGCCAAGAGGCGCTGAAAAAGAACAGTGTCGATTGTCAATTCGTCGTCGGGCCGGAGCCTGACCGTCTCGGCGTCTATCTCCAGCCAGCGCCCAGCCAAGGCGCTTTTGAGTGTGGAAAGGGTGCGACGCAGCGCGCCCCGTGCCCGGCTGCTGTCCGATTCGGGCCAGAGGAGCGCGGCCAGTGTATCCCGGCTATGGGCGGTAGGGTTGAGAGCCAGGTAAGCGGCCAATGCCCAGGCCTTGCGCGTGTCCACGGCGATGGGTGTGCCATCTGCGCTGTTTAGGGTGGGTGGACCGAAAAGAGTGAGATGCATTGGGCCAAGTTGGGTGATTGAGTGATTGGGTGATTGTAGCACAGAAAGCAGATGTACGATACGCGACGCGGTGAGCAATGGAACCCGTAACGTTATCGTGACGGTGGGTCTGTATTCTGGCAGAAGAAATAGCAGAAGAAACGTAACTACCAAACCACTGACCGGATTTTCGCCACGAATTGCACGAATTTGGCTAAATCATTCGTGAAATTCGTTGAATTCGTGGCAAAGGCTTGGTGGTTACGAAGAAACAACAAATGTATGGAACCATTCCCAACGCAAAGGATAGACCGGCAATGAAAAATCAGATGACTGCGCCCATCGCGGAGTCCTGGGGCGATACTGCTGTAAGCGGGCTGCTGGCAGGTATTGTGGCCGGAGTTGTGATGGCCGCATTTCTGGCTGCGGCGGGCTTTGCCGGGGGAGAAAGCGTGGCCCAGGTTCTTGCTCATTTTGGCACAGCGGAGGGTGCGTCGCCGGTGGCGGGGTTGCTTACCCATCTTGCCGTGTCGGGCATTTACGGCATTGTGTGGGGTTACCTTTCCCGGATTGTGCGCCGTCTGCTGCCGGCACCGGCCTGGTTGATGGGGCTGGCCTACGGGCTGTTGCTCTTTCTGGTGGCCCAGGGGGTCTTCCTGGCCGGACCCACTTTGCTGATCGGAGTTTCGACACTGCAATTCTTGATCGCCCACGGAATCTATGGGCTGGCGCTGGGGCTGCAAGCGCGCCGATCCTAGCCACGCGGAAGGGTTTCCACCGATGAGATCACCTTATACAACGCAGCGGATCGGCGCAGTGGCTGCGTTCACTCTGCTAGGCTGGCTGGGTGAGTTCATTCACAACCGCGTCGAATTTCCCCGCACGGCTCCCTTCAACCCGGAGACCAGCCTGACGCTGCTGCTCTCTCTGCTGCTCTTTGTGGGCTGGTGGCGGCTGCCCTATCCCCGTCTCAGCGCCAGCCTGCTGCTGATCTGGGCGCTGCTCCATCAGATCGGCGGCGCAGTCGTGACGGTTATTCCCTTCCCCTTTCTGCCCTTCTACCCCGAACAGAACCTGACCCATTACGCGGCCCACCTCTTCTATGGCCTGGCCCAGCTTCCGCTGATCTGGGCGATGGTTCGTCAGGTGCGGCAGAGATAAGCGAATCGCTTTTCGGGAATGCCGGATTGCCAGACCCAGTCCGTAACGTTCTCGTTACGCTTGCCTGCTACGATGGGTTCAGCTAACAACCCATTGGATTCTCTACATCAGATCGTCCCTACAGGAGGAAAATGCAATGCTCACGAATATTCTCATCTGTCTGGTTGTACTGCTGCTGGCGATCGGCGCGGGCTGGCTGACCTGGCGGGCCGTGCGGGCCAAGCGCATGTGGGTCAAGATCGCGGGCGGGCTGGGCGCGGGTATTCTTACAATCGTCCTGGCCGCGGTGGCCTTTTTCAGCGCCAAAGGGATTGCAGCGGTTCTCGCCCCCGGCGCGCCGGATGCCCCCAACCTGACTGTGGCCGCCACGCCGGAGCAGATCGCCCGGGGCGATTATCTGGTCAACCTGAGTTGCATCGGCTGTCACAGCGCGCTGGGCGCGGACGGCAACCCCACGGAAGCGCACCCGCTCAATGGCGGCTGGAATATCTCCCAGGCCGAGGGCTTTGGCTTTGTGGGGGATATGGTGGCGGAAAATCTGACCCCCGGCGGCAAACTGGCGGGCTATTCCGACGGCGAACTCTTCCGGGTGCTGCGCCATCGGGTAGACAAAGAGGGCGATCTCCTCGCCTTTATGGCCCTGCTGCCTGTGAACCAACTGAGCGACGACGACGTACAGGCCATTATCGCCTATCTGCGCACCCTGCCCCCGGTGGAACAGACAGCCGTCACCGGTGACAAACTCACTTTTCTGGGTGCCGTTATGTTTGGGTCCGGGATGTTTGGCGTAGTGGAAAAGGGCGCAGAGAGAGTCGTTGCGCCGCCCGCGGGCGCAACGGCGGAATACGGCAAATATGTGGCGACCTTTGGCGAGTGCCGGGGCTGTCACGGGCCGGACGCAACCGGCGCACCGGCCTCTATGGCTGGACCCGCCATCCCCAACCCCCGCCCTCTCGTCGGGACGCTCTCCCTGGAGCAGTTCGCCCAGATGATGCAGACCGGCATCAAACCCGACGGCGTCCCCTTCCCGGAGACAATGCCCTGGCAGATCGCCAGCCGATTGCACGAGGAAGACCTGGCCGCACTGTATGCGTACTTGACGACGGAGCCATAGGGCGCAGCGTGACGAGTGAAGCGTGAGCGAGATCATCCGATCTTGCGCATCACGCTTCACTCGCAACCCATCAAAGTTGACCGTCTGATTATTGATTGGCCTTGGATATGCCTATGCGCTCTTTCCCTATTCTTCTATTGCTCTGCCTTGTGCTGAACGGGTGCGGCGGTGGTCGTTCGATTACTATTCGTATGCAGGATATGCACTATGTAGCCCCCGAAGTGTTGGCCCAGGCAGGTGAGTCGGTTGTCCTGCAAGTGGTCAACGAAGACGGCTATGCCCACGCCTTTGACATGGACGGTTTGGACATTCATGTGCAGTTGGCTGCCAAAGAACGCCGTGAGCTTGTGATCCCTGTGCTGGCGGCGGGCCGCTATCCTTTCTATTGCAGCACACCGGGCCATCAGATGGCTGGGATGGAGGGGACGCTGGTGGTGAACCCGTAAGGGCTGTTTTCGAATTCTGACGGTTGGGTGCAGAATGATTGGGAGTGCTCCCCACAAAAAAGTCGCTTATTCGCCAAAATAGGATTCTGAGGTCTTGCCATGGTGAACGCGTCTATGTTACCCCTACGAGGAATCGCTTGGGCGCTGCTTGGGGTAACGTTTGTATTTCTGGTTGCAGCGTTCATCACCAAATACTTTGGGCGCTTCCCCCTGCCAACTGATCCGCTGGAACAATTGAAGCTTATCGCTACTGATCCCGTTGGCTGGCCCGCCCAGGCCATCCTATTCCCGGTTGTCCATCTGGCGGTGACAGTCATCTATGGGTTGCTGGCGGTTGGACTGCCGACGGGTCTTCCCCGCTGGCTGGGGATCGGGGCGACACTGCTTTTTGCGGCTGGCACTCTGCTCTGGCTGCCCATCAGCCTGGACAGACTGCGGGTCTTTCAGGCAGCCCCAGATCTGATTCGTCTTTACAAACCATCCGCGCCGTCCGCTATATTTCACGACATGGGGGTCTTTTGGCCCCACACACTCTGCATCCTGGCTGCCATCGGGCTGATGGGCAGTGCGTTGGCGGTGGGCGGTGTGCTGCCAACGGTGGGTTGGGTGGTGGCCGGTCTGGCGATCATTGGTGGTGGCGCGGGGATTCTGATCATGCAGGATTGGCCGCCCTTTTTCAGTTATGTCATTCTGCTGGTGATGGCGATTGGCTTGGTGCGCCGGTAGAAACGGAGACAAAATGGCGTTGTCTGAACGTTCCAACACGATGTTGCGCCCGCCCCTGTTGCACGTAGCCCGGGGCGTATGGCTTGTCATAACATCTGCCGCGATTATCCTCTTTGTTATCGGGGCGGTTAATGCCATGCGCCATCCGCTGCCCAGTTGCACCGCGGTGGGCGCGGCCTGTGGGCCTTGGGAAATCAGCCAAGAGGATGTGCAATTGGCCGATGCGTCGGGTTGGCCGACGGGCCTATTGAGTTTTCTGGTCACCCTTTCGCTGTGGACATCTCGCCTGGCCTTTGTGGCTGTGGCGTTTCTGATCTATTGGCGCAAGTCGGACGATTGGATGGCATTGACCCTTGCGCTTTTGCTGACCACTTGGACGGTTGAGGGAGTCATGGACGTAGGCGCGCTCCTGCCTGCCTCCCTTGTCGTCTATGGGGTAGCCAATGCGATTTTTGCCGTGTTGCCTTTCCTTTTTCCCAGTGGACGTTTTGTGCCAGGCTGGACACGTTGGCCAGCGCTTTTCTTTGCTATGGCTTTCAACCTCACGCTGGGTTCACCGCAGATAGTCGTTGTTGTCAGTATTATCTGGTTTGGCTTTGCTGTCTATGCAGTGCTCTACCGTTACCGACGCGTCTCGTCACCCGTGGAGAGACAGCAGACAAAATGGGTGTTGATCGGCTTAATGAATACGATGATTGTGACCGTACCCATGGCTATCGTGCTGACAGTCTACCCCCCAACCCAACCCACGGCAGGACGGCTTCTCTTTTTGGCTTTCGTCCATATTCCTGTTTCCATTCTCTCCCTGCTGGTCTTGCCGATCTCGATCACCATCGCCATCTTCCGCTATCGCCTTTGGGATATCGACATCCTGATCCGGCGCACCCTGCAATACGCATTGTTGACCGCACTGCTGGCCCTGGTCTACTTCGGCAGTATTGTCCTCCTGCAAACGTTCTCTGGAACGATCAGCGGAGACCAGTCCCCCGCGGTGATCGTCCTTTCCACCCTGCTCATCGCCGCACTTTTCAGCCCTCTGCGCCGCCGGGTGCAGACGGTGATCGACCGGCGCTTCTTCCGCCGCAAATACGACGCCCAGCAGGTGTTGGCCGCTTTTGCCGTCACGGCGCGGGACGAGACCGATCTGACTATCCTGACCGCCGAAGTGCAGCGGGTGATACAGGAGACGATGCAGCCGGAGGGTGTGAATGTCTGGCTACGGCAGGATCAAAGATAAAGGAATTCCAATGACCGGTTTGGTTAGAAGACAGCATGCCACCAACGCCAGATTTGTCTGGTTCTGGTTTGTGCTGACTGTCGGGATAGGACTCGTCGGCTTTCTGCTCTTCATCCGCAACACTGCCACGCCGGTGCCTGCCTCGTGGGGTGTGGCCGATGGGGTCCGCACTGGGGCAGAACTGTGGATCAATGCCTTCGTACTGAGCGTCGTATCGCCGGTGCTGATCAGCTTTCTGGGCGCTCTGATTGTAACCCAGCGGCCAGACCACCCAATTGGACGGTTACTCATTGTTCTTGGAACCCTTTCTGCTCTGCCTACCTTGATGCAGGAGTGGGCTATCTATGGATACTACACCCTGAATGTACCACTCTCCGGCGCGCTGGTTGCAGCCTGGGCCAACAATTGGCTATGGGTCATACAATTTTCATTTCTGCTGTTGACAGCCGCTCTCTTTCCAGAAGGCCGCTTCCTTTCCCGCGGCTGGGGCTGGTTTGTGGGGGTTCCGCTCGCCATTTTTGCTCTGTCGATGTGGATGGGAGCAGCGGTTGAGACCCCTATGTCATCTTCTTTTCAAATGCCAAATCCATTTATCTCTGTTCACCCCGCCGCTTTTTACGCCTTTGTCTTCAGCCTGGGTACGCTGGCTATGCCGCTGGCAGCCCTGGCCGTACTCATTTCTGCGGTTGTGCGCTTTCGTCGCAGCCAGGGGCAAGAACACCAACAGATGAAATGGCTGATGTACGGTGTGGCCGTGATGGCATTTCTGACCGTGGCCGGACTGGGCATCTATTTTGGCCTGGGCCAGAACTTCGGGGCGCTGATGGTCAACGTAGCCGTCATCGGGCCGGCCCTGGGTGTCGGTGTGGCACTCTTGCGCCATCGGCTCTACGACATCGACATCCTCATCCGGCGCACCCTGCAATACACCCTGCTTACCGCCCTGCTGGCACTGGTCTATTTCGGCACTATTTTAGTGCTGCAAACATTATTCGATTCCCTTACGGATAGGCAATCGCCTGTTGTCATCGTTCTCTCCACCCTTCTCATCGCCGCGCTCTTCACCCCTTTGCGGCACCGGGTGCAGGATGTCATCGACCGCCGTTTCTTCCGTAAAAAATACGATGCCACTCAAGTATTGGCGACTTTCGCCGTCACGGCGCGGGATGAGACCGATCTGGACAAGTTGACCGGCGAACTGGGCCGAGTGGTGCACGAAACGATGCAGCCCGAAAGCGTGGGCATCTGGTTGAAACAGTGAAAGTAGAGAAACATGCAGAGTAGACCTGCTTTTGAATTATTCAGACCGCCCTGGCTTATTGTGGTCCGGGGGCTGTGGATTGTGCTATGTGTTATGGCATTGGTCATCTTTGCGGTGGGCGCGGCGGCCCAGTTGAATGCGCCCCTGCCCAGTTGTGTCACGAACCCAGCTGACTGTTCGCTGTGGGCCGTCTATGCAGAGGATGTGGCTTTGGCCCCGGCAGTGGGTCTTTCCGAAGGTCTGCTAGTGCTGGCTGCCACATTGGGGCAATGGCTTCCTCGTTGGATCTGGTTTGGTTTGGGGCTGCTGCTCTTTTGGCGTCGCTCGACAGACAGAATGGCGTGGCTTGTCTCGCTGACGCTGGTTCTTTTTGTCTACGAAGGGTTACCCATCCCCGGCGGTTTGGCGCAACCTGCAGCTTTGCTCTACGCCGGCGCTGTCTTTCTCTTTTTTCTCCTACCTTTTGTCTTCCCCAGTGGGCGATTTGTACCGGGATGGATCGGCTGGATCGCCATCCCTCTGAATCTGTTCATCAGCATTGGTTCGTTGCTGCCCCGTACCGAAAACAGCTCTACGATCGGACTTTGGTTTGGTTTGGGCGGCTCGGTTCTGTGGATAATTCTGGCCGTCTATGCTGTGGTCTACCGGTATCGTCACGCCACGGGCGGATTGGAACGGCAACAGATCAAATGGTTGATGGCCGGTGTACTCGGCTGGGCCATCGCTATTGTCCCGCCAATCATCGGCTCGCTCTACTTTCCGGTAGATACACCAACACCCCAGCGCCTGCTTTTTCTCTATCTGTTCATGCTGCCGGTCTATGTCCTGGCCTATCTGATCACCGCATTTTGCATCGGCACGGCTATCTTCCGCTACCGGCTGTGGGACATCGACGTTATTATCCGGCGGACATTGCAGTATTCGCTCCTGACTGCTACGCTGGCCCTGGTCTACTTTGGCAGTATTGTTCTATTGCAAACGATTTTCGGTTCACTCGCTGGCGAACAGTCCCCCATCGTCATTGTCTTTTCCACCCTGCTCATCGCCGCCCTCTTTACGCCCCTGCGCCGCCGGGTGCAGAGTGTGATCGACCGCCGCTTCTTCCGCCAGAAGTACGATGCCGCGCAGGTGTTGGCGGGTTTCGCCGTCACGGCGCGGGACGAGACCGATCTGGATAAATTGACCGGGGAATTGCAGCGGGTGGTCGGTGAAACCATGCAACCGGAAGGTATAGGCGTCTGGCTGAGGTAGAAAAGGCATCGCTACTTTCATTTGAACATGGCAGTGCCTTTGGCCGGATTTCAAAAGACCACTCGCAAATCTAGTTTGACACCCCCCTGGATGTATCCATAATGTTCCCACAAGATTGTTGAAAATCATCATCGAAACCATTTCCGCAAGAATTGCCTTTGCCATTTCCAGTCGAACTGTATTGGCGCACCGTAAATCG
>JAHEML010000729.1 GCA_024643705.1 Caldilineaceae bacterium
TGGATGTTCAGAATGCCGATGCTGGCGATGAAGATAATGATAAAGCCAAAGGCAGTTGTATAGGTTAGTTTGGAACTCAGTGCCGATGTGATTTCGGGGCGCAGTGTCGCCCACGAGTCAACTTCGGCGTTGGGGAATGCTTTCTGCAGATCAGCGATGATCCGATCTTCCTGGCCCACACTGCCCAGGGTGATGGCAATCTCCGTCACCTGATCGCGTAGATTATAGAGGGTTTGGGCTTCGGCCAGGGTAATAAAGACAGTGCCCCGTTCCGCTTCGTCCATGCCCAGATCGTACAATCCCACAATGGTCATGCTACGCTGGCGCATAGATTGGTCGGTGCTGCGCCCGATCAGCGTGACACGATCCCCCACACCCACGCCCAATAAGGTTGCCAGCCCGTCGCCCATAAAGATGGCGTCGCCGTCGTCTGGCAGCAGGTAGCGCCCAGCCGAGACATTCGCCGCCTGGATGCTGAGTGATTCCTCGATCTGCGGCTCTACCCCGGTGATGGCGACAGGGAACGAGCCTTCCCGGTTGGTCACCATCCCCCCTGTCTGAATGCGTTTGGCCGCGGAAAGCACATCCGGCTGCACCTGATCTGCGCCCACACCAGCCGTAGACACCAGCGGACGGTTGGTGGCTGCAGTCACTACGGCATCTGCATCTGCCAGGGGCAGCAGGGGCAGCCGGTTTGCCTTGTCCCGAAAGCCGTCTGCATGAACCTGAATGTTGCCGCCATAGAGCTTGACGGCGTTGCCAAAGATCGCCTGATCCGAGCCTTTGATGAATCCATCAAAAAGCAACAGCATCATCAATCCCAGGACGATGGCAATCAATGCAATCACCGTTCGTCGCCAATTGCGCCATAGATTGCGCCAGGCCAATGACATTGTTCTACCCATTTGTCTCTCCTCACCTATCAATCGCCACGGATACGCGCGGCAAGAATCGTGCAAAATGCTGCTTTCTACGCCCTGTTCCTTCTGCCTATTCTGCCAAATTGTGGCGTTGCTGGCTGCTCATCCCATCTTCCAAAATCCCAACAACCTGCCCGAAAACATCCGTCAGCATAGAAGTAGTTGTCGTTGTGCTATCGGTGTGTAACTGTTCCTGTCGGGGTAGCCGGTGCAGCAAATATGCGGACAAGTTGCTCAGGATCGAATCAAATACGAAGGCAGCCAGTTCGCTATCGATTTCTGGTGCAATGTCCCCTTGCCGCTTGCCCAACTCCACCAATTGCTCATAAAACAGGCCTGCAGTCTGGTTGGCTCTTTCGGTAAATGCCGCCGGATATTCGCCCAAGTAGAAGGCCCGATAGCCCACCCGGCTCAATTCTGGGTAGGCGTGCTCAAACTGAGTACCTACCTCGGCAATCCAGCGCAGATAGGCAAAAATGCCCACATGCTGGGGGTCGGGGCTGTCTAGCGAGAAGAATTCACTCTTCTTTTCTACAAGCAGATCGAGCAGATAGCCGTAAAGGTCCTCTTTGTCTGCAAAGTACTGATAGAAGCTCCCCTTGGCAATCCCCGCCTGGGCCACAATGCGCGAGATAGAGACGCTGCGGTAGGCATGTTCGGCGAATTCGGTGATGGCAATGGCCGTGATCTGTTCCCGCTTCTCTGCCGGCAAATTGAAAAATGTGGGGTTGGGCATGGAATTTGCGTCCAAAATAAAATGTGACCGTGTAGTCACATGACTACACGGTCACATTGTCGCGCCGAAGGTAGAGTTTGTCAAGAGCCAGGGGGACAGGTTTGCAGAGATTGCTCTACGAAATGATCCCCATGTTGCTTTGATGCAGTCCTGCACTCACTCCATCACATGCAAACCGGCCACGAAATCGGCCAGGGCTGCCCGGCGGACAGCGAAACACCTTTCAAGGTCTGGGACTTCCCCACTGCTCGCTTGCGCGCCTGAGCGTGATGAGGGCTGGCTGATCTCTACCGATAGATTGCGGCCAGGTTCACGAGATAGCCGGCCACGATCGTGGACTGTGCATCGTTGTTCGCCGTCTCCAGTTCCCCACTTCCCGTTTCTATCGACGCGGTGACGGTCAGACTACTGACCACAGGTGTTTTAGCGGCGACTGTACCGGTGACGACGACTGATTGGGGCCCGGTTTTTCCATCCATATCGGCGAGATTCCAGACGAGAGAAGCTCCGGTTGTATCGGGTGCTGGATCCGCGCTAACGAACTGAATGCTTGACGGCAAGTCGAGGGTAAGTTGCACGTCGCTGGCAGGACGAAATCCCCGGTTCCCGTAGTGGAGTGTCAGGGCTACTGTTTCTCCAGGCAATATCGCAGGAGGCGCCTGGATTCCAACCCAGAGATCTGAGTTGCTGGAGCCAATGGTCACGTCGTCGATATGGACTACAACGGGAGGATCGCCTGCCGCTTGTTGCAGACCCAGCGTCAGGGTAATCGGCTGGCCAATCCATGGGTCGAGATCAACCCATTGGTGTGCCCATTGCCCGATCTTAGCTGTCCTCGAGACAACAGTGGTCACGCTTTCACCGTTGTCTACCTTGATACTGAACGCTGAGTTTGTGCCTATGCCCTCCGAACGGATCATATAGGAGAGGACAGGTGATTCTAGGCTGTCAGTGATCATCACAGCCTGGGAAATCTCTGAGATTGCAGCATCAGTCGTTGCCACAGGACCAATATGATCAAGCACCTTCCTAACAGACCCGTCTACGATCTCTATTCGCCACACGATCACCGGACCTCCCCCTGATGTC
>JAHEML010000730.1 GCA_024643705.1 Caldilineaceae bacterium
CCCCCGAAAACCATCACTCTGGTGACCCATTCCAGCCCAGGAGGCGGTAGCGATGTGTTGCTGCGCGAGATGGTCAAGCATCTTGCTCCAATCATGGGCGTCGATTTCGTTGTTCGAAACATAAAAGGCGGAAGTGGTGCTCGTGCCATGGCTCACGTGGCCACATCCGCCCCCACCGGCGCAACGCTGTACGCCACCACGCCAACTTACATTAACGTCTCGCTCATCAGTAAACCCAGATTCACATTTGAAGATCTAGAACCCCTGGCGAACATTGTTCTTGACCCGCAGGTTCTATACGCCCGATCGGACAGCCCCTACAACAATCTTAAAGAGGTGATTGCAGCAGGCCGATCCGACCCACAGCGGCAACGCTGGGGCATCGGCAACCCGGCCTCGCTCGACCGCCAGATTGTCGCCGATCTGGCTCGGCTGACCGAGCTGGACATGATCGTTGCAAGCCATGACGGCGGTGGTGAACTGCTGCTCAACGTGCTGAATGGTTCGGTCGAGTTTGGAATCGGCGAGTTGCAGGAGTTGCTGGGCAATCTGGACGGGGGGAAAACCAAACTGCTCGCCACCTTCAGCAGCGAGCGTCTTCCACAAACGCCCAACGTACCAACCGCCCGCGAGCAGGGTTTTGATATCGAGGTTGCCAAGTTCCGCGGTCTGGCAGCACCGCACGGACTGCCGGCCTGCATCATCGAGGATTGGAACGCGGCGATTCCTGCCCTGCTCGCGGTACCGGCATTTCGGGCTTTTCTCGATCGCACCGGGCTGATCGCTGGCTTCATTCCCCATGACGATTACGGCAGTTACATCGAGCGCTTCGCCAACCAGCAAAGAGCACTGATTCTGAGCCGTTGAGACAATGCCCACATCTGGCCCAACGACCGCCACGCAAGATCTGATACTTGCATTGATCTTGGGTGTACTGGCGGCCGGCTATGGATGGATGACCGCTGGGATAGCCAGCAGCGTGTTGGCTGGACCGGTAGGCGCCGGAGCACTGCCCACACTTCTGGCCATCGCCTTGGGTGCAATGAGCCTGCTGCTGTTGGTCTCAGCTTGGGTGCGGTGGACTCGACACCGATTGCCTTCGTGCCAACGGATCACCCCCACAATTGACAGGCAGTCAATCGGAAGTGGGCTGGCGCTGTTGTTCATTGGACTGGCCTACCTGATGCTGTTACCAGTGCTTGGGTATGGCATCAGCATGTCTCTGTTGATGACGGCCAGCAGCGCAATGCTGGAGCGGCGGTTAAAAATACAGCATGCGGTGTACGGTCTGCTCGGAGCGGGCACCCTCTACTGCCTGTTCGTGCTCTTGCTCGGGGTCCCGTTTCCCACAGGATCCGTGACTTCCCAGGGAAGCCACGGTGGAAATGCCGAGTCACCGTCCGCAAATCACGAAATCGAATCAGCAACACTGGACGGCGGATAGCATGGCAGATGCCCAGTCCGTGATCTGGCACACGCTAACCGCGACGCCGGCGCTCTTCGCCGCCACCGGCGGCGTCCTCTGGGGCATGTTTGGAGGCGCTCTGCCGGGAATATCGCCTTCCATCGCACTGTCGCTTCTGTTGCCACTAACCTATGGCATGGACCCTGCCACGGCCGTCATCCTGCTGGCCTCGACCTACATCGGCGCGGAGTATGGTGGATCGATCCCGGCCATCCTGATACGTACACCCGGCACCAACGCCGCGGTCGCCACTGTTTGGGACGGCTACCCGATGCATCGCGCCGGGCTCGGCGCCGAGGCGTTGGGCATCTCATTGGTATCGGGCGTCTTCGGCGGAGTTGTCGGACTCATCTTTTTGACGATCTTCAGTATCCCGGCAAGCCGCCTCGCCCTGCTGTTCACCCCGGCCGCCTATTTTGGTCTGGGCGTGCTGGCCTTGAGTGCGGTGGTTGGTTTGTCGGGCAAGAGCCGGCTGAAGGGCGCAATGGCGGTGGTCATTGGGCTGATGATAGGTACGGTCGGCACCGACCCACTGTCAGGCGTGCCGAGATTCACTTTGGGCCAAGTCGATCTGCTGGGTGGTGTCGACTACGCGCTGATCGTCATCGGACTGTTCGCCGTCAGTGAGTTGATGATGCTGGCAGCCAGTCCGACGCCCGCTGCACCTAAAACGAACGTGCGTTTCCGTCCGCGGCACCTTCTCATCCCGCGCGGTACCAGACGGGCGCAGATGATTGGCTCTGGAGTGGGCCTGTTTGAGGGTTGCATGCCTGGCGCCGGGGGATCGGTAGCTGCCGTAATCAGCTACAATCTGGCCAAACGCTGGTCGAAACAACCCTGCCAATTCGGTAAAGGTTCACCCGAAGGCGTGGCCGCACCTGAGGCGGCCAATAACGCTGTAGCGTACTCAACGTTGGTGCCAACGCTTGCATTCGGCATTCCGGGCTCTAACTCCAGCGCCATTATCCTCGCCGGTTTGCTGATCCACGGAATCCAGCCTGGCCCGTTGCTGGCGGAACAGAGTCCGGAGCTCATGCTCAGCCTTTACACGGGATTGGCCTTGGCCACACTGGTTCAGATACCGTTGGGGCTTCTGGTGATCGGACCTTGCCTGTGGTTGATTGGGCGTCCAAAACCGTATCTTCTCACCGGCATGCTCGCACTGATTCTTTCAGGCGCATTCGTGGTGGACAACAGTATAACGGACGCAGGTATCGTTCTGCTTTTCGGGCTTATTGGATATGTTCTCCGACGCACCGGCTTTCCATTGGCGCCCATC
>JAHEML010000065.1 GCA_024643705.1 Caldilineaceae bacterium
GATCGCCTTCCCAATATCAGAAAGCCGGTATGTGTTCAACAGATTCCAGTTGATGCTGGCCTCGGCAGCTTCGTCGCCCACGGAAAGGGCCAAGGCCAATCCCTTTTCAATTAAGCTCCGGGCTAATTCTGGATTGAACTGATCGCTGATTGTCGAACGAATCGTGCCTTGCCGGACGAGTCCATTCAGTTCAAGCCGAGTCATTCCCCGTTCTTTCCCCAGCGCCTCGATCTGCTCGTACCCTGCCACTGCCTCGGCAAAACGTGACTCCAGCTCCTGTGCTCGCCCGCGCTGGGTAGAAAGCGCGATCAGTTGCTCTTCATCCGGGGTGGGCTGGGCCAGAGCCAATTGAAACGCCCGATCGAAGTGTTGGTAGGCAGCTCCGTTGGCAAAGAGTCGTATAGCTTGCTCGCCGGCCAGGGCGTGATACTGTATGGCCCGCACATCTTCAGCCCGGTCAAAGTGATGGGCCAGAAGCGACGCATGCTCCTCCAATTGGTCAGAAAAGAGCGCTTCCACGGCTTCGCCCACACGCAGGTGAAAAACGGCGCGGTGCCGCCGCAGGATCGAACGATAGGCTGTTTCCTGGGTCAGTGCATGGCGGAAGGCATATTCCAACTCCGGTTGACGGGCCGCTTCTAACAGCATTTCCACACGCTGCAAAGTATTCAGGCTGGATTGGAGAGACTCGTGGGGTTGCTCCACAAACCCGCCCTCTTCAATCCGCTCTAACACCCGGTAGTAAAATCGACGACCAATGACCGCAGCCATCTGTAGTGTCTGGCGCGCATCTTCACCCAGGCGATCGATACGCGCTGCCAGCAGTGCCTGCACATTGTCGGGTATGTTGATGCTGCCGACAGGTGTGGTAGCCTGCCAATGATCGCCGCTGGCGTCGCGCACGACTGCTCCAGTATCGATCAGGGTGCGCACAATTTCTTCGACAAAGAAGGGGTTACCATCGGCCTTTTCCAAGATCATCTGACGCAGATACTTAGGCAAATCAGCAATTTGAAGCAGACTGGCTACCAGCCGATCGCTGTCGGCTGTGGTCAATGGTCGCAGAGAGATTTCGGTATAACGATGGGGCAGTTCGGCGGCCGCATACTCTTTCAGTTCCCAAGCTGGGGTCTGACGCTCTGGGCGAAAGTTGACTAGAAAGAGGATGGGGAGTTCCTCGCTCAAGGGCAGCAGATGGGTCAAGAGTTCGATCGATTGGGTGTCGGCCCAATGTAGATCGTCGAACGCCATTACACAGGCTGCGCTTGCTGTCATCGAACGACAAATGTCCGACACAAATGAAAACAAGGTGCGCTTGAGAAATTCCCCCTCTACTATTTCCTCGCCAGCCAGGGCAGGGACACCCAGCAACACCGGGAGAATTCGACCTGCCCGCTCACGCAGTGCTGTCGGCCAGGATTGCAGTCCTTCTGCAAATTTCGCGCGCAGGGCTTCTGGTTCATCCCCTTCCCGCG
The DNA here is from genome assembly GCA_024643705.1 of Caldilineaceae bacterium. Classification (GTDB taxonomy): domain Bacteria; phylum Chloroflexota; class Anaerolineae; order Caldilineales; family Caldilineaceae; genus JACQGT01. The sequence continues at coordinate 1,476 of JAHEML010000065.1, forward strand.
CTCCGATCACCTGGCGAAAGTGCTGCTGTATCTGGCCGTAGGGCCGGTTACCTTCGTAGGCGACACCCTGGCTTTGGCTCCAGAGCATTTCGCCAGCCATTGTTTCCCACGCGCTTCTCATCTCAGCCATTAGCCTGCTCTTGCCAATGCCCGCCTCACCGATCAGCGTTACCACCTGCCCGCGGCCGTCATGCAGCTCTTGCAACACACTGTGCAGCCTGCTCCATTCTGTCTCCCGCCCGATAAGCGGTGCTTCCAGCCCTTTGATTCCCCGCAACCGGCCCGGCTCGGCTTTGCGCCCCATCACCCGCCAGGCACGCACTGGCTCGGTCTTGCCTTTGACCTCAATCCCACCCAGTTCTTCCCAATCAAAGAGTGGCTCCACCTGCCGCCAGGTCGCCTCGGCCACCTGCACTGTGCCTGGCTCCGCACTCTGCTCCATGCGCGCCGCCAGGTTGATTGCGTCCCCCATGGCTGTGTATTCCATGCGCAGGTCGCTGCCCACTGCACCCACCACCACCAGCCCCGTGTTGATTCCGATGCGCGGCAGGAGAGAATTGCGGGTTGTGGATTGCCCATTGCGAAACCCGTCAAGAATCTCCAGCCCCGCCAGGATCGCCCGCTGGGGATCATCTTCGTGGGCGATGGGTGCCCCAAAAAAGGCCAGAATCCCGTCACCCATCAGTCGGGCCACCGTGCCCTCGTATTTGTAGATCGGGCGGATCATCCGCTCGAAGGCAGCGTTGATGATCTCGGTCCATTCTTCCGGGTCCATCTTTTCCGCAGCTGCCGTGGAGCCTTTTACATCGCAAAAGAGCATTGTGACAACCCGTCGCTCGCCTTCCATGCTTCCGCTGGCACGGGCGGCCTCCAGCTTGGCCACCAGTTCTGCGGGCAGATAGCGATCAACACGAGTCGGTGGAACAGAAAAACCTGGCTCGACGGTAGAGTGGGGAACTGAATAAGCAGGTGAAGGCGTTGTCACCCTACCGTCGTGCCATCTTATAGTCTTGTCGCCCTGGGCCAGACCACAACGGGTGCAATGAGAGATATGAACTGGCACATGCTTGTCGCAGCGGAGGCAGCGCTGGGCAATCCGCTGTCCACAAACACCACAAAACAGCGACTTTTTTGAGGTTTTCGTCTGACAGTGGGGACATTTCATCAAAACACATCCTCTGAAAACACAATCGTACCGTTACCCCATCGGTCTGTCTAGTTGCTTGGATCGCGAACCGATGAACGCGTCATCGGCATAGCACCATATCCACGCCTGGCCCGGTTGAATGGTGCGTACCAAGGGATGGCCGGTCGCTTCTACGTGCTGTTTCATATGCTTGTTTTTGCTACCATCACAGCACCCCACATAGCCGCAGATCAGACAGAGACGCAATTCGGGCCAGTCGTCGTCCAATTTCACACAGTCCTCACAGACAGCTATTTCTGTCTCGCGCACGGCAATCTGGTGCAAATGACTACACTGCTTCTCACCCCATTGTCTGGTGAATTCCCAACGTAAGTACCACTCTGGAAAGCGAAACTTTTTGGCTTTTTGCGGCATGGGACGCTCCTTTGAAACAAATGCTGAGAATGTGCGTTACTCATTTCTGGTTCTTGCCCGCTGGGTGACCGTCGATGATCACTTCGTCCTCATAGCACCAGATCCAGCTATCCCCCGGCTCCAGCGAACGCAGGAGTGGATGGTCGCTGGCATGAAAATGCTTGGTGGCGTGTGTGTTCTTCGAGTTGTCGCAGCAGCCGACGTGCCCACAAACAAGACATTGGCGCAAGTGAACCCAGCGGTCTCCCATTTCGACACACTGTGGGCAAACAGTTTGGCCGCTGGGGAAGTCGCCAATCTGATCAAGATGGCTGCATTGGCTCTCCAAAGAATTTGTCATCATGCCTTTCTCCTCGGTTAACATTGTTGAAGGGAGTGAGTAAGCGTACACAAATCAACAGATATCGATCACGCTTGTTCACTCCCATATCATTTCGATTGGTGAATGGTGTTGCAGAAATCGAAAAGGGAGGCTAAAACGCGTCCCCCTTCAACCCAAAAGTACCCTTCACCGCGGCAATCTGGCCAGTGAGGGCTGACAGATGTCCCGCCACAAGATTGCCCAGACACCAGCCCAATGTCTGGCTTTCGGCGCCTATCAACGACAGATCGATCATCTGGTCAAGATCAGCCGCCGCCACATACCCCATCAACGCCCCAAAAACTGCCTGGGCGTAACTACCCATTTGGGGCAGATCGACCTGAACATTCTTGCCCCAATCTGGCGTAATCACGGGGCTGACAATGTCTGCGCCGGTCTTGCCCGCCCACTCGCCCTCAAACAGGGCAGGTTGGCCATGAAAAAAGGTATGAATTTGCCAATCGGTACTGATCACAGCATGTGCATAGGTAGCGGCAATCGTCTGCATTGTACCGCCGGGGTCCCGGTGCGCATCGTCGGGCGAAACATCTGCCATTACCTGATGGAGGTAGTATGTGGCAAACCCAGTGGCCTGCTGAAGTACTTCGTTTCCATTCATTGGTGGTTTCTCCTTTGATAATAAACGGATCAATGTGCGCTTGTAAAGCAGTCTCAATTTACTCCATTTCACTTCCCCTGTATAGTCCAATAATTATCCAGTTTCTACCCACTTTTCCCGCTGTGTGCTTTAATGGCAACTCTGCTACAATAGCAGCCTTGTTGTCCATCCAATTTAACCCTTAATCCATAACCCGGAGATAGCCAGATGACCAAGCCAATCGAACTCGTGCTGATGGGCGCAGGTGCCCGGGGCGCACATGCCTATGCATCCTACGCTTTCACCCATCCGAACGAAGTGCGTTTTGTGGCTGTAGCCGAACCAGACCCAGAGCGTCGCCGTCGCTTTGCCAACGAACACGACCTGGACGAAAGCCAAACCTTTGAGAGCTGGAAAGACCTGATCGCCGCCGGCAAGATGGCCGACGGCGCGCTCATCACCACCCAGGATCGGATGCATGTGGAGCCAACAATCGCCGCGCTGGAGGCAGGATATGATGTACTGTTGGAGAAACCCATGGCCGATTCGCTGGAAGGCTGTGTGCGTCTTGTGCAGGCAGCCGAACGCACAGGCCGCACCCTACAAATCTGCCACGTTTTGCGCTACACACCCTTTTGGCAGACATTGCAAGACATCCTGGCCAGCGGGCAGTTGGGACGAATCATCACCGTTGAACATCGAGAAAACGTGGCCTGGTGGCACATGGCCCACAGCTTTGTGCGGGGCAACTGGCGCAACAAGGAGCTTTCCACACCCATGATTCTGGCAAAATGTTGCCACGATTTGGACCTATTGGTCTGGAACCTGGACGACCCGGTGGTGCGCCTCTCGTCTGTAGGCAGCCTGCTCCACTACACCGCCGAGAGTGTCGGCCCAGAAATTCCCCTGCGCTGCACCGACGGCTGTCCCATCGAAGCCGACTGCCCCTACTCTGCACTGGGCATCTATATGGATGGTCGCTTGTTGCCTGGCTCGCGCAGCCTGGCCGAAGGGGAAACAGCACCCAACGTATGGCCCTTTATGACAATCAGCAACGATCTGAGTTGGGACGGTCGGCTAGCCGCGTTGAAGACAGGCCCCTATGGTCGCTGCGTCTACCGCTGCGACAACGATGTGGTCGACCACCAGGTGGTGCTCATGGAGACAGCCAGCGGCACATCAGTCTCGCTGACCATGCACGGCCACTCCAACGAAGAACACCGCTCCCTGCGCTTTGATGGCACAAAGGCCAGCCTGCGTGCCCGCTTTGGCGGCAATATCCAGGCAATCGTCATTTACCATCATGGGGGAGCGCAAGAGGTCGTGGAGATTCCCACCGCATCCAGTGGCCACGGCGGAGGAGACTGGGGTACATTCAGCAGTTTCCTCCGGGTGTTACGGGGCGAGGAAAAAGCACTCACTGATGTACGCGCCTCGTTGGAGAGCCACCTGCTTGCCTTCGCTGCCGAAGAAGCCCGGCTCAACCACCAAGTAATCGATATGGCAGCCTTCCGGACACAGGCAGAGGGGATGGTGTAAAAGAGGTAGAATAAGAAGGCAAAAGATAAAAGGCAAAAAACATACATCAATGAAAAGAAGACGAGAAGCGTGAAATCATGACCTGATTTCACGCTTCTCGTTTTGTTATACACTCACATTGAACTCTTGCGTTCGTCTGCTTACCCGGAACGCCGCGTACCTGGCGAGCGCTGTTGGCGTGGGCCGCCACTCCAGCTCTTGCGGCTACCCCGGTTGACACCGCCACCGCTGCGTGGCGAACGATCACTATTGACTACCGGGTTGCGACCCCCTCGGCGGTTGCGAGAACTCCCCGTTCCATTTTGCTGGGCCTGGGCAATGGCTGTCTGACGCTCCGGCACAAAATCGCCATAGTCAAAATCAGGCAGTCGCCGCCGCTCCAGGGGTTCGCCCAACACTTTTTCAATATCACGCACCATAGGCTCGTCGGTGTCGGTGACGAATGTGAAGGCGTCACCGCTCTGCTCGGCCCGGCCCGTGCGCCCGATACGATGGGTGTAGGCATCTACTGTATCCGGAATGTCGAAGTTGATCACGTGGGATATCTCTGTCACGTCGATGCCACGGGAAGCGATGTCCGTCGCCACCAGAATGTCGAACTTGCCATCACGGAAGCCATCGATGGAGGCTTGACGGCGGTTCTGGGCCATATTGCCCTGCAATGCAGTGGAATTGTAGCCCTCGTTGGAAAGCAGGAGGGCCAGATTGCGTGCCCGGCGTTTGGTTCGGGTAAAGACGAGCACCCGGCCCGTGGCGGTCTGCTTCAGCATCTCCAAAAGCAGCTTATTCTTGAGCTTGTCGGTGATGGGATAGATGGCGTGAGAGACTGTTTCTGCCGGTGCAATCATCCCGATCTGCACAGTGGCTGGGTTGTTCAGAATTTCGGCGGACAGGGTTCGGATATCGTCGGGCATGGTGGCCGAGAAAAAGAGCGTCTGACGCTGGCTGGGCAGATGCTTCAAGATGCGCCGAATGTCGGGCAGAAAGCCCATGTCGCACATGCGGTCAGCCTCATCCAGCACCAGCACCTCCACATTGGAGAGGTCGATGTCGCCCTCGCCGATGTGGTCCAGCAGGCGGCCGGGGCAGGCCACAACAATCTCCACACCCCGACGCAGCGCAGCTAACTGGGGGCGTTTGCTCACGCCGCCATAGATTGGTGTGCTGGTCACTTTAAGATTTTGGCCTAGATCGCCAAAGGTCTGGTGGATTTGCTCGGCCAACTCACGGGTGGGGGCCACCACCAGCACCCGCACTTTGCGTAGGGGGCCAGTTGTCAGCCGTTGCAGAATAGGGAGGGCAAAGGCAGCGGTCTTGCCTGTACCTGTTTGGGCCAATCCCAAAACATCCCGTCCGGCAAGGACGAGAGGGATGGCCTGTTCCTGGATGGGGGTGGGGGTTTCGAAGCCCACAGCGTCGACGGCCGCATTCAGGCGCGGGTCGAGGGAAAAGTCGGCAAAATTCATAGAAGTACTCCTTGACTCCGTTGAGCCAAGTCGCACTCTCAGCCCGGATAATAGATGGCACAAAACAGCAGGGCTGCTGTGCAAATGAGATGGCGAAACAGAAATTCGCCAAAGTGGAAGTATGGGGGGCAGAGGGCTTTCTGTCAACTTTGGGCGTGTGCTTGATTTTGGGAATGAATGTCCGATCCACTTTCCATACCAAGTATTCAGTCATCCACCCGCAAATCATTTAACGAATCAGGGAAGGCCCAACCCCAGCGGGTTGGATAACCCCCTTTTTCCTGCCAAACCTTATAGCTGCTGTGTTCCCATTCCTCTGGTCGGGTTACATAGCTATGATGGACTGGGTTCTAGTGAATGTAATCCAAATGGTTGGCAAAATCCTGTTCATCCCGAACGATGTGATCCCAAAAGCGTTTTTGCCAGAACTTCATCGGACCTGAAAGCCCAGTCTGTTTTTATAGTCCAGTGTGAAGTTTCGTTTTAACGAATGGAGAATCTGGCTGAAATTGCTGGTTCCAGTTGGTGAAAAGAGTAGGTGAAAGTGGTCGGGTAGAAAGACATAGGCCACCATACGAAACGGATGAATCGTCTTGACCGTCCGCAGAGTAGTTAGCAGCAAATCCACATAGGTTGGTTACAGAAGATGGGTTCGCGTCGCTCCACCACCTGTGTGATAAAGACTGTCGCTCCAGGCACATAATAGCGACGAAAGTTCATAGGTCCTCCGTCAATATAGTACGCTTTACGTAGGTCCGCTTTCCATAGCGGACATCCTTCCGGCATCCCCGTTGGCAGGTAAGAAACCTGCCCTACAGCTGCCCTGATAGATTTCATTCGCGAAATTGTGGATTCCTCCAACAGATGAGCGTAGCCCAGTTGTCCGAGATGCTGTCTTCGATATAATTTTCCAACATCCCCAGCACCTCGAAACCGTTGCGGAGTTGAAAACTGAGAGTGTTGCCCCAGATTTCGCCAGCCACCACCTGCGCCACATAATCGTGAATGCTCATTTGATCTCGATAGTCTGCATAGCCGGGCAGCACCCCACCGGCGACAATGCCCCGGCGATTGGTGCGGATCACCAATTCCTTGCGGGCGTCGTAGAGCAAATGGCCGATACCCTGCCCACGATAATCGGGGTGGACGCTAATGTCACCACCATAATACCAGTCACCGTCCGGGTCGTGATTGGTGTAATAGCCGTCGGCAATCATCTCCTGAAAAGTGTGGTCCGGGTGATCGAAGTCGAAATCCACCAAAAAACCAGAACCCAGTCCAACAATTTTCTCATCCACGAATGCCACAAAATCCCCTTCGGGAAAAAGATGGCAGTGGGAGAGAAAGTGTTCTTCCTTCAGCAGTTCGCTGCGGGCCAGGGTAGGGAAGCAGATGCGTTGCAAGTCAGCGAGGGCTGATGCGTATTCTGGGCGAAGGTTCACAATCGAGACAGTCATGGTATATCATCCTGAACAGAAAACAGAGAATCACTCCCGTTGGTGTTTCACAACTGATAGTGCTCGTACTCGCTGTCGGCGGGTGGCCCCCACACAGCCCAGAAATCACCGGTGGCAGGGCGCATGATGGCCGCACCACAGCTCTCGATGTGCAGCGGCGGCCTGGATCGAACACAGACCGGAGCGATCCGGGTCAATTCCATCAGATCATCCGCCGCCACTGCCCCGTCGCTCAGATACGCCTGGGCTTCGGTCAGCCGGGCCTCGCTGGCTGCCTGGGACGACGCCGCGCGTGGACGGGAGCGCTGGATGGTAGCCGGAACCAAGCAATGATTGGTGTGGACAAGCGCTTCACCGTTCAAGGTTGTCACTTCGCAGTGGGTGGACATTGCCTCCACATTGTAGCCTCGACCCGTCTTGTCAAAGAGCAGGTAATTGTGCGCGCCAGCCAGCTTGGCTTCGGTGATGCAGGCCAAGGCGGCGTTGATATCCGTCTGTTGCAGTGCCTTGCGCACCACAAAGGGCCAAGTGACCCCCACCTGCCCATCGCCCCCCAGCAGGTTGTTGATGCCGATGGCGATCCCTGCGTCGTTCATCCCGATCATCCCCACGCAGCCTGTGATAGAAAAGGCGAGGAAATCGGGTTGATTTGCCGGTTTGCCGTGGAGCAGCACAACGAATTCTGTCGAATCGTCGTGCATATCCCACGTCTGGCCGTAGAAGCCGTGACCGTCTGACGTGCGGCTATCGGGCACGATGAATGCGGTGCAGTCGTCGGCCACCTGGGGTGTCAGCACCCGCTCTTTGCCCTCGGCATAGACCACATCGATGAAATCAGTGAAACCGTTTGTAATTACCAATTCGGCCACGCTCAAGCCTGTGGCATCGGCGGTTCCCCGCACCTCTTCCATCAAATCAGGGGCGTAGCTTTCGTGTTCGGCCACACAAGCTTCGGACAGGGCCAACACATCGTCTCGGCTCATGGCGTGGCCGGTCCAATCAGCACTGCCCGCCAGTTCCACGCGATCCAATGTATACCGGCGGATGTCGTCTCGGTAGGCCTGCCCGTGGGCATAGCCCATTGCGTAGGGCGAACCGGAGAGTTCGAGGAGGCGGAGTTTTCCATAGGACATTTGCGTGTTCTCCTATCTGGGACGACCAACGACCAACCGTAGACCACACATCGTCAGTCGTCGGTTGTCAGTCGTCGGTTGTCAGTCGCCGGTCGTCAATTTCTCGGCTGTTGTTGGGTAATACAATGCACATTGCCCCCGCCCAGCAGAATCTCCCGGCCAGGCACAGGCACTATTTCTCGATCCGGATAGAGCGCGGCCAGGGCGGCCAGAGCGGGCGCGTCGTGGGGGTCGTCGAAGATGGGGACGATCACCCCTCCGTTGACGACGTAATGGTTGATGTAGGATGCAGCCAGCCGCGCGCCACCGGGCCGGGGACGGCTGCCATCTTCGGGCACAATGGTTGCGGCTTCGGTGTCGGTGCTGTACAGGGGGCCAGGTTGGTGGATGCGGTGGACTTCCAGCCGCCGTCCCGTCGCGTCCCGGCTGGCGAGTAGCGTCTGCTCGGCGGCCAGGGAGCGGGCATATTGGGGATCGCGCTCGTCGTTGGTCCAGGTGAGTGCGACGACACCGGGGCGCACAAAGCAGGCCAGATTGT
>JAHEML010000066.1 GCA_024643705.1 Caldilineaceae bacterium
TCGCGCATGTGGGCAAGGATGGTCTCCCGGGCGGCCAGCACTTTCTGCCGGTCGATCAAGCCACGCAGAAGCAGATAACCGTCTTGGGACATGCGCGTGTGCAGGGCATCCACATGGCCCAGCAGATCGTTGCTGTCGCGCAGTACGCCCAGGCTCTCGCTGGGGAACTCAACGTTGCGGTAGCCAAAACGAACATTCATACAATGCCTCCTGACCCGAAAATAAGGATATGGATCGAATAGACCTGTCGGGTGTGCAAAACCCGGCAGGTCTGATCAGACTTCCTTGTCGCCAAAATCGGCTTTGCCTGCCAGCCGGACCGACAACCTGTCCAAATCTCGCTGAAACGGCTCCCACAGCAGGGGATCGTCCAGCCCATCCAACAGCAGCACCAGCGCATCTTCTTTGTCGGGGTAATAGCGTTTGCGGCGACCAATCAGCCGAAAACCCAAGCTCTCGTATAGGCTGAGTGCCGTTTCGTTGCTGGGGCGCACCTCCAGCGCAACCGCCGAGCAGCCTGCTTGCCGGGTTTCTTCCATCAACGCGAGCATCAACCAGCGCCCAATCCCCTGCCCACGGAACTCGGGCTGCACGGCGATGGTGAGAATGTGGGCTTCTTCGCCAAAGAGCATCCATCCGCCCTGGGCGATGACGTTGGGTGGTTCGGCAGGATGGGCATCTGCCGCAACGACCACCCGGTACTCGCTCAGCCGATTGTCGTTGAGTTCGTGGGCGTAGAGTTCCTTTGTCCACGGTTCCGAAAAACTAGCGGATTCCAGCAAAAGAACGCTGTCCAGGTCGGCGCTTGTCATCGGGCGAATCGTCAAAGTGGACAGAGGTGTGGGCAGATGCATGGGCATGGGTGTGGACATGGGACGGGGTCTATGGCTCGCGCAGGTAGATGGGTTCGAGGCTGTCCAGATCATCTGCGTGGCCTGCTGCCAGATGGAGAGCGCCCAAACGTGCCAGCGCCCCGGCGCGGCGCGTCCCACTGGTCGCGTCCACCACCATCATGCCAGCGGACTCTGTCAGTATAGCTTCCATCGCGGTTTCCACCTCTGGTGTCATCTCGCCCACCAGCCAAATTCTTTCGGCGCGGGCCATCAACTCGGAACGAAAGTTCTCGATTTTGCCAAAGCCATGCTCGTCTGCGGCTGGACGGTAAAGCTGGCTGCCCGGCGGGAAAAAGGCCCAATTGTAGCGTCCTCGCCCGGCCTGCAAGAAGGCACAAATGGTCGTACCCGCGGCGTGGGCCGGTGCAAGGAAGGGGCTGGCTGTGACACACAGGGTGGGCAACCCGATCAATTGGGGCATCTGTTCCAACCCCAGGGCAATGCCCTTGGCAACACTGACCCCAATGCGCACGCCGGTAAAACTGCCGGGGCCGGTGGTCACAGCCAAGGCGCTCACCTGGGCCATGTCAACCTCCAACCGGGCCAACATTTCCTGGATCACCGGAACCGTCTCTTCGGTCTGGCGGCGGCGGGCTTGCCAGGTCTGCTCGGCCAAGAGTTGGTTGGCAGCCGGATCATAGAGGGCAACAGATGCGGTGTTGGTGGCAGTGTCGAGAGCGAGAAGCATTGGAAAAGGCGGCAGTGGTGGACGAATACTATCGATATTGGGACAGTATACCACTGGCTACTGTGGAATCGGCAATAAAAAGCGAAAGCCGTGGGCGCAAGGTCGATGATCGAAAGCATGATCTCTTGACCCCGAAACGATATGTATGTAGGATGGAAGGAGAACCAAAGAATCACCCCGAACCGTTCCAGGCAGACCACATGACACAACAGCTACTGACTTTTCTATTCACCGATTTGGCAGAGAGTACATCTCTATGGGAGCAGTTCGCCGAAGAGATGCGCCCAGCCATGGCACGGCATGATGCCATCCTGAAAGAGATTGTGAAAAGCCACCAGGGACGCATCGTCAAAATGACCGGCGACGGACTACACGCAGCCTTTGAATCCCCATCTGATGGAGTGGCCGCGGCATTGGCCGGACAGCAGGCAATCGCCACCGAGACGTGGCCCTCCGCATTGGCCCCACTACGTGTGCGCATGGGGCTACACACCGGCGAGAGCCAGGAGAGGGATGGGGATTACTACGGCTCCGAGGTCAACCGCGCCGCCAGGGTGATGAGCGTAGGAGCCGGAGGGCAAATCCTGATCTCTGAGGTGACGGCTGCCCTTGTGGGTGCCCACCTGCCCCGCAACGCCACACTCACAGATCTGGGTTCCCACAGGCTCAAAGGACTATCGGTGCCGGAGAAGATGTTCCAACTCAATCATCCCGATCTACCTGATGAGTTCCCACCCCTTGCATGTCTGGACACCTTCCAGCACAATCTCCCCATCCAATTGACGAGTTTCATCGGCCGCGAGCAGGAGATGGAGAAGGCCAGGCAATCCCTGGCTGAGACACGGTTGCTGACCCTGCTTGGCCCTGGCGGCACAGGCAAAACTCGGCTTGCGCTGCAAGTCGCCGCCGATCTCGTCGAGCAATTCCCCGACGGCGTCTGGTTTGTGGAACTGGCGCCCCTGACCGACCCAGACCTGATCGCCCAGCGGGTAGCCACCACGCTCAATGTACAGGAACAGTCGGGGCGTCCTCTACTCGACACCCTGACAAACTACCTGCGGCGCAGAACAGTGCTCCTCTTGCTCGACAATGTGGAGCATCTCGTCCACGAAAGCGCAGAATTAGCCGAACATCTGCTGCTGAATTGCCCGTCCGTCAAACTTCTCGTCACCGGGCGCGAGGCGCTCTTTATCGGCGGGGAAACTGCGATGCAAATTCCATCCCTCTCTCTGCCGGCAAAAGATAGCCCTACCCAGGATGTGATCGCCAAATCGGAAGCAGTGCAGCTCTTTCTCGCCCGCGCCCAGGCCGCTCGCACAGATTTCGACATCACCCCGGACAACGCAACAACTCTCGCCAATATTGTCCGTCGGCTGGATGGCATTCCCCTGGCACTGGAGCTGGCAGCTGTCCGGCTGCGGGCGATGTCTATCGAGCAGATCGCCCAGCGGCTCGACGATCGCTTCCGCCTGTTGACCGGTGGACGTCGCACAGCATTGCCCCGTCAACAGACCTTGCAGGCGCTGATCGACTGGAGCTGGAATCTGCTCGAAGAAAAAGAGCAGATTCTCCTCCGTCGTCTTTCCGTCTTCTCTGGGGGCTGGGCACTCGACGCTGCGCAAGCCACCGCCAGCGACACCAACTTGGATGAATTCGACATTCTCGATCTGCTCGACCAGCTCATCAGCAAATCGTTGGTCAACGTGGATCATCTTTCCCATGATGATGTGCGCTATGCCATGCTGGAAAGCATTCGCCAATATGCCCAGGATCGCCTCTTTGATTCCGGAGAAGGGGAGGCCCTGCGCACCCGCCACGCCGAATACTTCACGGCATACAGCGCGAAAATGTCCAACGTGTTGCAAGGGCCGGAGATGTTGGCCTGGCTGGATCGTTTCCTGCGCGAGACGGACAATGCCAGGGTCGCACGCGAATGGGCACTTGAATCCCGCCTGGACCTGGCCCTGAGAATGACGGAGACCTCCGTATTGGTACAACGATATTGGTATTTCTTTTCGGATGGCCGCCGCTGGCTGAGGGAGGTTGTGCAGAAAACCCGAAACCATCCCGCTGTCAAAACAGAGATGGCCTATCGGCGTGGGCTGGCCTGCGCGATCATCTCATTGGGAGCGGCCACCATGGGCCAGGGAGATTCATCCAACGCGATTGCCATCCTACAAGAGGGTATCGCCCTGGCAGAGGCGGCAGGGGTTGCAGAACATCAGGCCTTTGGCCTCAACATGCTGGTGATCAGTATGCTGCAACTCGGTGAGTTTCAGAGTGCCGAAGAAGTGGGCATGGCCTCTTTGACAATCAGCCGAGAACATGGGTTGGACTTCCAGCGGATGATGACTTTAGGCTCTTTCATACCGATTCTTGCTTTCCAGGGAAAACATGAACAGGCCCACACCCATACCCAAGAAGCAATTCAATTAGCAAAACGATTTCATAATCCCTGGACCAATGCCATGTCGAAGCAAATGAAGGGATGGTCGGAACGAGGGAAGCAACATTGGGAGGAAGCGGAAGCAGCCTTTTCCGAGGCATCACGGCTCTTCGATGCAATCCGGGACACTGCATTTTCATTCATTTCTCGTAGCGAAGCGGGGCATATGAAACGGAAGTTGGGTGATTATGCTGGCGCTGAGGAACTCTACCGGACAACCATCCTCTTCTTCCGAGAAGCATCCGGGAAATCAGCGGTCATTCACCAGTTAGAATGCTTCGGCTTCATCGCCCTCTATCAAGAACAGAGCGAACGGGGAGCCACTTTGCTCGGCGCGGCCCAAGCCCTGCGCGAATCCGAGCAGAGCACGCGCCTGCCTCCAGAGCAGATCGAATTCGACGAAGCCCTGACCCAATTGGTAACAGGCATGGGAGCAGAGACTCGTGATCGTTTCATGGCCGAGGGTGCGGCGATGAGTCTGGATCAAGCGGTTGCCTTTGCCTTGGAGCATCACAACAGGTGAGCAACCCAACCACCGCTTTTTGACCGAACGGTGAAATACACGTAGGATGGAAGACGACGAACCAATCACAATCCAAGGAGCAACGCATGTCCGGTCTATTGCTGGGCGCACATATGTCTATTTCTGGCGGCGTGAGCAACGCCCTGGATTCTGCTGCTGCGGTGGGAAGCAACGCGGTGCAGGTCTTCACCAAAAACAACCGCCAGTGGGGTGGCCCACCGGTGGATGAGGCAGACGCGACCCGCTGGCACGAACAGATGCCCGCCCTGGGCATCGAATACGCGGTCAGCCACGCCACCTATCTGATCAATTTGGCTACACCCAAAGACGATCTCTGGGGACGCAGCATCGGCGGGCAGAAGGATGAACTCAAGCGTGCCCAGGCCTACGGCATCCGCCACGTTGTGCTGCACCCCGGCGCACACACAGGCAGCGGCGAAGAGGCAGGTGTCGCCAGAGTCTCCGCCGCGCTCAACCGCCTGCACGAAGAATTACCCGAATGCACCGACACAATGACCCTGCTGGAGCTGACAGCGGGCCAGGGCACAACCCTGGGCTATTCCTTTGGACAACTGGCCGAGATCATCGCCGGGGTGGAGGACAAAAGCCGGGTGGGGGTCTGCGTGGACACGTGCCATGCACTGGGTGCAGGATACGATTTTCGCATGCCGGAAGGGTACGCTACGATGATGATCGAAATTGAAGAAACAATCGGTGTCGCTACCATCAAATGTTGGCACTTCAACGACAGCAAAAACGATCTGGGCACCCGCAAAGATCGCCACACCCACATCGGCGAAGGCTATGTAGGGCTGGAAGGTTTCCGCCACATCCTCAACGACCTGCGCTGGGATGGCATTGGCATGCTGCTCGAAACCCCCAAGGACAACGACGGCGACGGCAGCGATGCACGCAATCTGGCAACGCTGACCGGGCTAGTGGAGGACAAATCGCGCATCCCAGCTGGGTTGCGCTAGCCCACTGCAAAACCCACTGCAAAGAGACTCAATTGGGGGTTGGTGCAGGAGTGGGTGATTTGTCAGGAGCAGGTGATTTGTGAAGTGTCTCTGGCACCAGCGTCCCCAATGCCAGGGCTGCGGCCAAACCCACGCCCGCGATCACAAAGGTGGCTGGCCCAAGGCCAAGCAGGCCGGCCACCCATCCCACCACAATCGGCCCGCCCATTGCCCCACCATCGCCGATCAACCGCCACAAGCCCAAAAATTCACTGCGCTCACCCAGGGGGGCCAGATCAGCCCCCAGGGTCATCATTGTGCCGGAGCCAAGCCCGTTGCCAAAGCCGATCAGCCCAGTGGCCAGCAGAAGGGTGAAAAAGCTGCTGGTGAAAGGAATCAACGCCATTCCCAAGGCTTGGATGGCAAACGAGGGCACATAGGCAAACTTGCGGCCAAAACGATCCATCACATAGCCCGCCGGATAGAACATACTCATATCCACCGCGGACGACAACCCCACAATCAAGCCAATTTGGTTCACGTCCAGCCCCAACATATCAGCGCCAAAGAGCGGCACAATAATCCCCCGTCCGGAACGGATCATCTGGGCGAACAGCTGACCGGAACCGGCAGTGAAAAGCACCCGATAGTTCTCCCGCAGCACCTGCCACAGATGCCCCGTATGCCCGCGAATGCCACCTCGGCCGGGCGCGCGCTGGCTGCTTTCCACCAAGAAAAAGAAGGGAAAGATGAGGGCGATCAACGCCAGGCCAGCATAGAGAAAGAAAGGCGCACGCAACCCAAGCCATCCGCCCAACGCCCCGCCCACAATCGGCCCGACAAAAGACCCCATGCGATTGATACCACCAAAAATGGCGATCGCCCGGCCCCGCTGCCCGGATGGCGCAGCCTCGGCCAGATAGGCGTGGCGGGAAATGTTCCACAGGGTACTGGCAAAACCAACGAAGATCGAGTAGGCGATCAGCTCATAGATGCTGGAAGCCCATGTGAAGGCCAGAGTCCCAAGAGCCATCCCCGCGATGCCGATGAGCATGGAGCGTTTTAACCCCAGTTGTCCCACCAGCGAGCCAGCCGGTACGTCACCGATGATCATCCCGATTGCGTTGGCCGCCAAAACCAGACCGATTAGCCCATAGGAGAGGGCGAATTCTTCGCGCACAAAGATAGGAAGGACGGGTATGAGCAGGCCGCTGCAAAGAGCAAGGAGCAGCGTAGGCACATAAATGGCAAGAATTAGCTGACGCTGCACTGGGTGTCTCCCGGAATGGATGGATAGATTGAGCAAAGTAGAGGCTGTCCAATTCTTGATCAAAATCGCTTTAGTAGCAAATCAAAATTCCCCGATCATTGCGTTGTTTGCGCAGGGATGTCCAGACGGTTACAATGCGACTATCGACTGCCACTTCTCCCACCCGCACGAGACGAGGCCCCCAATGACAAACCAATATATCGATTCCCATGTCCACTTTTGGGACCCGAACACCATCGACTACCCCTGGCTTGCCGGTGCGCCAGCCATCAGCCGCCCCACCTTCCCCGCCGACTTGGACGACGCCCGGGGTGAACTCTCCCACGAGCTGGCCGGGATTGTCTTTGTGGAGGCGGATTGCAACCCAGCCCACGCCCTGCGCGAGGCAGAATGGGTGACATCCCTGGCGGCGCGCGATGGCCGCATCCGGGGGATTGTGGCCCACGCCCGTTTGCAGCAGGGCGAAGCCGTGGGCGATGAACTGGCCGCGCTGCAAGCCCTGCCCCTGGTCAAAAGCATCCGCCGCCTGATCCAATCCGAACCCTTGGGTTTTAGTACGGGGGCCGATTTTGTCCAGGGCGTGCAACTGTTACCCGAATACGGCTTCAGCTTCGATCTCTGTATCTTCCACTCCCAGTTGGGCGACGTGCTGAAGCTGGTAGAGCAGTGCCCTGATGTGTCGTTCATTCTCGATCACATGGGCAAGCCGGGCATTGCCGCGGGGCTGACCGAACCGTGGAAGTCCCAGATTCGGGATCTGGCCCAGCGCCCGGACATCCACTGCAAGCTCTCTGGCGTTGTCACCGAAGCGGACAAAGAGAACTGGACAGCGGATCAGGTGCGGCCATACATGGAGCACATTTTGGATTCCTTCGGGCCGGAGCGGGTCGTCTTTGGCTCGGATTGGCCCGTGGTCAACCTGGCCGCAGACTATCGCCGTTGGTTTACCCTGGCAACCGAGACAATCGCCCACTATTCACCCGCCGAACAACAGATGATTTTGCACGACAACGCGGTGCGCTTTTACCGATTGTAGGACAAACATTGTAGAACAAACGGATGGTAGGTTTCCTATCTGCCAAGGGTGGCAGGTTGGAAACTTGCCCTACAGAATGTCCATGTCCATCACCCTAGGAGAGTCCGATGAACAACTATATACCTTCGCCCGAAAATAAATTCACCTTTGGCCTGTGGACCGTGGGCAACCCAGGCCGTGATCCCTTTGGCGAGCCTGTGCGGGATGTGATCTCGCCTGTCGAAATCGTCCATTTGCTGGCCGAGGTCGGCGCGTGGGGCGTCAACTTCCACGACAACGATCTGGTCCCTATCACTGCCACAGCTACCGAGCGAGACAAGATCGTGCGCGACTTCAAAAAGGCGCTGAACGACACAGGCATGGTCGTGCCCATGGCGACCACAAACCTCTTCACCGATCCAGCTTTCCGCGACGGAGCCTTCACCAGCAACGATCCAGAAGTGCGGGCCTATGCCCTGCACAAAACCCTCCACGCCATCGACCTGGGTGTAGAGTTGGGCGCGGGCATCTATGTTTTTTGGGGCGGTCGGGAAGGCACAGAGACCGACGCTGGCAAAGACCCGGTGGAAGCAGGCAAGTGGTTTCGCGAGGCCATGAACTTTTTCTGCGAATATGTGCGAGACCAAAAATATGATCTGAAATTTGCGCTGGAAGCCAAGCCCAACGAGCCGCGTGGTGATCTCTATTTGCCCACCACCGGCCACATGCTCGCCTTTATCGAAACCCTGGATCACCCGGAAATGGTGGGGGTGAACCCAGAAATGGCCCACGAACACATGGCTGGACTGAACTTTACCCACGGGGTTGCCCAGGCCTGGGACGCGGGCAAACTTTTCCACATCGACCTGAACGACCAGAACTTCGCCCGCTACGATCAGGACTTCCGCTTTGGCTCCCACAATCTCAAGCAAGCCTTCTCCCTGGTCAAATTCTTGGAAGATGTGGGCTACGACAACCCCCGCCACTACGACGCCCACGCCTATCGCACCTCTGATCTGGAGGATGTGAAGGCCTTTGCCAGAGGTTGTATGCGTACCTATCTGATCCTGAAAGAGAAGGCCGAACAGTTCCGCCAGGACGCAGAGATTCAGGCTCTGCTGGCGGAAATCAAAGCCGATGACGGATCCATGGATCACCTGTGGGGTGGCTATCTGCCAGAGAAGGCCGCCGCGGTGAAAGCCCACAGCTTCGACCGGGTGGCCTTGGGCAAACGGGGCAAGCCCTACGAACGACTGGACCAGTTGGTGGTGGAGTTGCTGCTGGGGGTGCGGTAGGGGGAGAATATCGCATCGAAATCTAGAAATTTAGTTGCGAAGCGTGATGGGTGAAACGTGAGAGATGGCGACCTTTCTCACATTTCACGCATCACGTTTCTTTGGCCCAAACCAAGCCATCTTACCCGTCAATCTCATCGCGCCGCGGAATCGACGGGGCAGCGCCGGGCCGGGTGACGCAGATAGCCGCGGCCTGGGTTGCCAGCTCCAGCGCAGTTTTGGGATCGTCACCTCCAGCCAGCCCAGCCAGAAAATAGCCGATGAAGGTATCCCCCGCGGCGGTGGTATCCACGGCGTCCACCTGTCGCGCGGTGACGGCAATCCGCTGGCTGCCATCGTCGTAGATCGCCCCATCTGCCCCCAGTGTCAGCACAATCGTGGCGTTGGGAAAACGTTCCCGCATCCCCGCCAAAATATCCTCCGCTTCGCTCGCACCGGTGAGGGCTGCCCCCTCCACTTCGTTCAGAATGAAAATCGACACCCCGTCCAACGGATAGTCCAGCACTTCCGCGCCCATGGGCGCTGGGTTGAAGATCACCCGCAGCCTCTGCTCCTGTGCCAGTTCCAGAATCTCCGGCAGGGCGCTGATTTCGTTTTGCAGCAGCAGCCAGTCGTCTGCGCCGAAACTGTCAAAAATGGAACGGGCATCCTCTGCTGTAAATGTCCGATTGGCCCCGCCAAAGAGAATAATCGCGTTTTCGCCCTCGTCGTCCACCTGAATCAGCGCGTGGCCGGAGGGACCGTCGATTACCTCCAGCAAGTGCACATCTGCACCGTCTGCGGCCAACTGCTCTCGCAGCCAGACGCCGTCTGCGCCCACGCGTCCCGCGTGGCACACATCCCCGCCGGCCCGGGCCAGGGCGATAGACTGGTTGAAGCCTTTGCCCCCGGAAAACTGGCGATAGTCGCTGCTGGCAATCGTCTCGCCGGGGCGCACCAGATGCGTCACCCGATAGACGTGATCGATGTTGACGGAGCCAAAATTGAGGATTGTCATTGTGGTTTCTCTCCGATTAGTATCAGCGTGG
>JAHEML010000731.1 GCA_024643705.1 Caldilineaceae bacterium
GCGGCGGCGCTTTCCACCTCGGCCTGGGCCTGGATCAGCCCTTCGCTCTGGGATTTGGACTCTGCGCCGAGCCGGAGGCGCGCCTCGTCGATCTGCGCCAGGCGGCTGCGTCGATCCGCCATGCGCTCGCCCAATTTGCGCTGTTCGGCCCGGAGCGAATCCAGCCGATCCACCAGGGCGGCCCGTTCTTGTTGGCGCTGGCGTAAATGGTTTTGCAGCCTGTCCAGGTTGGCCTGGTGCTGAGTATGATCCCGCTGGGCGGCTTCTACTTCGTCGCGCAGGGAGTCGATTCTCTGGCTGCCTGTCTTGCTTTCGCGGGTCAGGTCGGCCAGTTCTCGGGCCAACTCTTCTTGGCGGGCGCTCAGTTGGGTTCGTCTTTCGCTGGCAACGGCCAGTTCTCGCTGCAATTCATCAGCCTGGCGACGACGCTGGGCGCTGGCATTCTGTTTGCGATTCAGACTTTCGCGCAGCCCGATTTGGGCGCGGCGGCCTGCCTCGATCTGCACGCTGACCTCTTCCAGCCGTTTGCGTCGGGCACTGGTAATGCGGCCCGCTGCCTGGCTGGCACGCCGCGCTTCGGCCAGCTCTTCCAGGGTGGCGTGCCAGCGAAAGCCATGCCACTGATAGAGAAGTCCCTGGAGATCGGCGTCCACCTGCGCCCGTTCCCGCGCGCGCTCTGCCTGGCGTTTGAGATAGCCCAGCCGGGGCGACAGTTCGGCCAATATATCCTGCACCCGGCCCAGGTTTTCCTGGGTGGCGTCCAGGCGGCGCAGTGCTGTGGCGCGTTTGCTCTGGTGGCCGGTGATGCCTGCTGCTTCTTCGAATAGCCCCCGTCGTTGTTCCGGTTTCAAGCTGAGCACCTGGTCGATCAAGCCTTGGCCGATCACCGCGTAGGCGCGTTTGCCCAGGCCGCTGGGGGCGAGGAGTTCGGTGATGTCCATCAGCCGCACTTGCTGGCCGTTGAGAAGATACTCGTTTTCCCCGTCCCGGTAGGCACGGCGGGTGATCTCCACTTCGGCGAAGTCGATTGCCAGCTCGTTGTCGCTGTTGTCCAGGGTTAGGGAAACAAAGGCCATGCCCATGCGCGCGCGTTTGTCGCTGCCGGCAAAGATGACATCGGCTGTCTTTTTCGAGCGCAGTAAACCAAAACTCTGCTCACCAAGACACCAGCGCACCGCGTCGGCCACGTTGCTTTTGCCGCTGCCATTGGGGCCAACCACCGCGGTCACACCGGGGTCGAAGACGAATTCGGTTTTGCGGGCAAAGGTTTTGAAGCCCTGGATGACGATGCGTTTGATACGGAGCATAAGTTAGAGTTGCGAGTTGGGAGTTGGGTTAGACGGGTGAGAAGAGTGTGCGCCAGAGACCCGGCAGAAATAGCTCGGCGATAGTCCCCCCGATGACCAATGCCAGAGAGATGAGGATCAGCCGCCGTTGGGTAGACAGGTAGTGGGCTGGGTTCCAGTTGTTGAGCAGAAGCGGCTGCATGAGCAGTGTAAATAGACCTGTGTAGCCAGCCAATTGGGCCAGCCGCCAGGGGGCCAATCCAAGCAGGATGCCAAACGGCGTGCCAATATCCCGCCAGAGGCTACCGAGGCCGTAGCTGAACAGATTCACCCCTTTCACCAGAAACCAGCCGCCAACCAGGCCAACAGAAGCCAAGCTACCCAGTACCACGCCGATGATTTCCCCCAAATGGGCCAAGGGCGCTGCCTGCAGCGAACCGGGAACTGTGCCACCCGCGTAGATCCATTCGATCATTCCTGCCCGGTAGATAAAACCGTCGTGGATGGTCGTTTCGGCCTGGAGTGGCAGCAGCCAGACCAGCAGCAGAAAGAAGAATGCCTGGGCCACCAACCAGAGTGTCGCCATCTTTACTCCGGCCATGACACCACCCCGTCGCAGGGCAATCCCGCTGAAAACGGTCAGCCCCAAGGCTTGTAGCGCGGGCATAAGGTTGGGCTGGCCCATGATTCCCGGCACAATGGTTGTGAGCAATGTGAAAAAGACCACTGTGCTATAGAACAGTGGGTCGCGGGTCAATTCGTAGGCCGGGGGCTTGGGTGTAACGGGTGGCAGGGTGCCGTTGGAATGGGTGTATCGTTCCATCGTGTCTATAGGTTGGCTGGAATGGTGATTGGGCGATTGCATCAAGAAATTATACCACTGACCGAGCGCACGGACGAATAGACATGGTTGTTCTGCTGATGCAATTGACCGATTTGCATCGGGTCGGCTAGACTGATTGGGCAACACCGCATGTCATATCTATCGATGATCTGGGTAAGTGTTTTGCCCTGCAACTGCTTACTTTTTCTGCCAAAAGGAGACTTGCTATGACATTTGATCCTGATTACGCCCTGCGCAACGAAGAATCTTCAGAGCGCATCCGGGCATTGGCTGCTCAACTGACCGACGACGACCTGCTGCGTCCGATAGGCGAGCATTGGACTGTTGCTATTGCCCTGGCACACGTCGCTTTTTGGGAGCGCCGGGTGTTGGCTGTGTTGGAAGCCAGCGTGAGCCAAGGGGAATTGACCTATCCTGCTATGGACCTCTCTCTCAACGAATTGCTGCTCCCTTTTTGGGCCGCTATCCCGCCGCGGCAGGCGGCCCAGCTTGCGATTGACAGCGCCATGGCAGTGGACAAGGGTTTGGCCGGGTTGCCCGCTACACTGCGGGATGCGGCATATGCCGTCGTGCCGCATTGGGTGGAGCGTTTTGTACATCGG
>JAHEML010000732.1 GCA_024643705.1 Caldilineaceae bacterium
ATCGCCTGTCCCTGCGCAATGGGGCTGGCAACACCCACTTCTATCATGGTGGGCGTGGGCAAAGGCGCGGAGAATGGCATCCTCTTCAAAAACAGCGCGGCCCTGGAACAGGCCCACAAGCTGGATGTGATTGTGCTGGACAAGACGGGCACGATTACGAAAGGGGAGCCGGCTGTCACAGATGTGATCGAGAGTAGTGAGATTGGAGATTGGGGATTAGAGATAGAGACTTCGTCGACGCTGAAAAACCAATCTCCAGTTTCCAATCTCCAATCTCAGCTTCTCTATTTGGCTGCTTCGGCGGAACGTGGTTCCGAGCACCCTCTGGGCGAGGCGATTGTACGGGCGGCGAAGGAGCGGGGTCTGGCTCTGGCCGAACCGAGCGGCTTCCAGGCCATCGCTGGGCATGGCATCGGTGCAACGGTGGACGGTCACGCGCTGCTCTTGGGCAATCTGCGCCTCATGGAGCAGGAGAAAGTTGGGCTGAACGGTCTTGGCCCAAAGGCGGCCCAGTTGCAGGAGGAAGCCAAAACAGTGATGTGGCTGGCAGTGGACGGGCAAGCCAGCGCGCTGATTGGCGTGGCGGATACAATCAAAGAAGGCTCGAAAGAGGCGATTGAGGCCATGCACAAACTGGGTTTGCAGGTAGCGATGGTCACCGGGGACAACCAGGCCACGGCCAACGCCATTGCCGCCGAGGTGGGCATTGATCGGGTATTCGCCGAGGTACTGCCGGGCGACAAGGCCGCCCACGTATCGGCATTGCAGGGCGAAGGCTACCAGGTAGCCATGGTGGGCGATGGTATCAACGATGCGCCTGCTTTGGCCCAGGCCGATGTGGGCATCGCCATTGGCACAGGCACAGATGTGGCAATGGCCGCAGCGGATGTTACGCTCATGCGGGGCGACTTGCGCAGTGTGCCACAGGCCATCGCGCTGTCCCAGGCAACCATGCGCAATATCCGCCAGAATTTAGGCTGGGCCTTTGGCTATAATATCGCGCTGATCCCCATCGCTGCGGGCATTCTGGCTCCCTTCGCCTGGGCACCGGACTTTCTGCAACAACTCCATCCGATTCTGGCCGCAGGGGCGATGGCCTTCAGCAGCATCAGTGTGGTGACGAACGCGTTGCGGCTGCGGCGGGTGAAGGTGTAGAGGGATTGGGAGATGGGGAGATTTAGAGACTGGGGTATCGGTGTGCCAATTTCTTAATCTCCCCATCTCGCTTTTCTATTTTTCTCACATTTTTTATAATAATTGACACTGCTTCTTTGCGTATGATATACTTTTTGCATTGGTAATCCGTGTTTGTCTTTTCGGGGCTGGGCAGATGGTTCGCAAGCGCATTCTGGACATTCTAAAGCGGCGCAAGCAGGCGACAGTCGGTGAATTGGCGCGCCAACTGGATATGGCCCCGGTTT
This sequence comes from Caldilineaceae bacterium, assembly GCA_024643705.1. Taxonomy (GTDB): domain Bacteria; phylum Chloroflexota; class Anaerolineae; order Caldilineales; family Caldilineaceae; genus JACQGT01. Next base: position 1,422 of record JAHEML010000732.1, read on the forward strand.
CGGTGCGCTACCATCTGGATATTTTACAGGGCGACAATCTGATCGAAGTGGGCAAGGTGCGGCGGGAAGGCAGTGTGGGTCGTCCCAAACAGGTCTACATGTTGACTGAGGAGGCGAGCGATTTCTTCCCCGACAATTTTGCCGGGCTGACCAGCGGGTTGGTGGGGCAGATGAAAGGGCTGTTGCCCGCGGAGCAGGTACAGTTGGCTTTTTGCTGCCTGGCCCAGGAAATGTCTAAAGATCTGCTCAACGCGTCCCCAGCAAACGAAAGCCTCTCCCGGCGTATGAACCGAGTGGTAGATTTTTTGAACGATCGTGGCTATTTTGCCCGCTGGGAAGAAGAGTCAAACGGCCAGGCAGCATTGCTCCACACCTGCAACTGCCCCTATGCTGGCGTGGCCGAGCAGCACCCGGAACTGTGCGCGATGGATTTGGAATTGATGGAAAACCTGACGGGGAAAGAGTGCGAGCGGGTTTTTTCCCTGGCCGAAGAAGGCAACGCCTGCACGTATCGCTTTCTTGTGGGCGAGGGCGTGTTGGAACGGGTGGGCAGCAAGATCGAGTTTTCATACTAGAGTTTTCATACTAAACTCAACGAGAGGTTCGGCTTATGCTAATAAGTCGAACCTCTGAAACGGAAACAGATATGCCGACGAATCTACGCCGGTTTGATGTGGGAAGTAGTGGGGATACAATTCCATTGGACACGCGTCCGGCGGCGAATCACCGTTCGTTGCGTACAGGTTTTGGGCAAGTAAACATTGCGCCCGCGCCTGCCCATTTTCCCATCGAGCAGATTCACGATAGCTACGGGCGGCGCATTCACTATCTGCGCATCAGCCTGACCGATGCCTGCAATCTGCGCTGCGTCTACTGTATGCCGGAGAATATGACCTTTCGTCCCCGCCACGAGTTGATGAGCGACGAAGAAATTTTGCATCTGGTCAAGGTGGGGGCCAGCCTGGGCGTGGAAAAAATTCGGCTGACCGGCGGCGAGCCGAGCATCCATCCCAGTGTGGTGGAACTGGTGCGGGGGATTGCATCCACGCCCGGCATCAAGGATGTAGCGATGACGACCAATGCCCTGTTGCTGGACAAGTTGGCCCAACCTTTGGCTGATGCGGGCCTGCGTCGGGTGAATATCAGCATTGACACCCTGGACGCGGACAAGTTCCACGACATCACCCGCTGGGGTCATATCGAAGATGTGTGGAAGGGGATCGCAGCTGCAGAGGCCGCGGGTCTGCGCCCCATCAAACTGAACGCAGTGGTTACCCGCAATTTTAACGACGGCCAGGATGTGGTAGATT
>JAHEML010000733.1 GCA_024643705.1 Caldilineaceae bacterium
CTCGCCGCCCCCTATTTCTGTTCGTTCTTGCCATGCTGCTATTTGTCCTCGGTGCCTGTGCAGCGGCCCCAGACGCGGCTCCTGCCGCATCGGAAGCCAACGCGCCTGCCACTGGCGAAGAAGCAGCACCTGCCGAAGAGGCCGCAGCAGCGCCTGCGGCGGCACCCCAGCCCGCCGCGCCCGAACCAGCCACATCAACCACTGACAACGCGGCCGCAGCCCCAGTTGTCGGCACAACCAATGTTGTCTACGATCTGCCCGACCTGGCTGGCCGCGTGGTGGTGGCGGTGACAGGCAACGACTACACGCCGCTCAACTTCATCGACCCGGCCACAGGGACTTCGGTGGGCTGGGAATACGATGCGGTCAACGAAATCTGCCGTCGCCTGAACTGCGTGGTGGATTGGCAGGTTACATCCTGGGATGCCATGATCCAGGCCGTGGCCGAAGGGCAGTTTGATGTGGGCATGGATGGCATCACCATCAACGACGAACGGGCCGAGGTCATCGACTTCTCGGCCCCCTACATGACCAGCCAACAGTTTATGCTGGTACGGGCCGACGAGAGCCGCTTCACCGATCCCGCCTCCTTTGCCGCCGACCCAGAACTTCTGGTAGGTGCACAGGCGGGAACCACGGGCTTTTACACCGCGGTCTACGATATTCTGGATGGCGACGAAGCCAACCCACGCATTATCCTCCTGGAAAACTTCGGCGCAACCGTCCAAGCACTCATCGGCGGAGATGTGGACATGGTGCTGGTGGATGCTGCCAGCGGTCGTGGCTACATCGGTGCCAATCCAGACAAGCTAAAAATTGTGGGCGACGCCCTGGCAACCGAAGATTTCGGCTTCATCTTCACCCCAGATTCCGATCTGGTCGCACCTTTCAACGCAGCCATTAAAACGTTGGTGCTGGACGACTACGACGATTATCTAAACACCAAGTGGTTCTTCATGTTCGATCCGGCAAAGTAGAGGAAATGAGAGAGGAGATGAGGGATTAGGGCGATTGTGTCCTTGAATCCCTCATCTCCTCTCATTTGGATCACCTATGACTCAACTCTCACCATCTCGTCACACTCTCTTTAGCCGCCTGTCGCGTCTGCCCTATTGGCTGCTGGCTACGCTCTTGCTGGGTGTTATCCTGCTTTGGAACCTCCTGTCCGACGAAGATTATTCGTTGATCTTCGGTGCTGTGGCAAAGGGTGTCTGGATCACGATTTATGTTTCCCTCATTGCCTTTACGTTCGCAGTAGTCATCGGTCTGCTCGTCGGTCTGACCCGTCTCTCCAAATACCGCATTTTACAAGAACTGGCGACTTTCTACGTGGAGGTTATTCGGGGCGTGCCCATGCTGGTGATCCTTTACTACATTGCCTTTGTAGGCGCACCAGGGCTGGTGGACATCGTCAATTGGACAGGAGAATGGTTGTTATCCAAGCATGTTGCGGGCATTGGCCAGGCGTTTGCCGATTTCAGCATACGCGATCTAAGTTTCACTACCAGGGCAATCCTGGCCCTTGTGATTGGGTATAGTGCTTTTCTCAGTGAGGTTTTCCGGGCGGGGATCGAAAGTGTGGAAAAGGGGCAGATCGAGGCAGGGCGGAGTTTGGGGATGAGCCATTGGCAGACCATGCGCCACATCATCCTGCCCCAGGCTGTGCGACGGGTGTTGCCGCCACTGGGCAACAATTTTGTCGCTATGTTGAAGGATTCGTCCCTGGTCTCGGTGCTGGGTGTCCAAGACATCACCCAATTGGGCAAGCTGTATGCCACCAGCACCTTCCGCTTCTTCGAGACTTACAATGTGGTGGCTTTTCTCTACCTGATCATGACGATTGCTCTCTCGCTGCTGGTGCGTTATATCGAAAAGAAGATGCCCCAGCGGTCAAACACTTGAGATCATAAAGAGGGGGATTAGAGATCACGTCGTAGCGACGTGATCTCTAATCCCCCCAATTTCCAATCCTCTATTTCCCTGACTTCGTATCAATATCCCCTTCATACGTCAGCGCTTCCGGCCCTCGTTCGCCGGTGCGAATGCGCACAACATCGTCCACGGGATAGATAAAGATTACCCCGTCGCCCTGTGCTCCGGTGGCCGCAGCCCCCCGAATAGCATCGATGGTTCTCTCCACATTGCGCTCGCTCAACACAATATTCACCTGGGCACGGGGCAGCATGTCTACAGTATAGCTGCCCTGTCGGCCACTCAGCACAATGCCACCCTGGCGTCCATGACCATGGACATCCACAACATTCATGCCCACAATGCCGATCTCTTTCAACGCTGCCTTTACATCGTCCAGTTTCTCGTGGCGAATGTAGGCTTCAATTTTCTTGAACATGTTCCAACTTCTCCTTTAGGCGTAAGCCCGTTCGCCGTGCTCGCTAATGTCCAAACCGACTTCTTCTTCGGTCTCGCTAACCGCCAGGCCAAACACACTTGACAAAATCTTTGTGAGGACAAAGGTGATAACCACAGCGTAGACGATTGTCACCACTACAGTAATCAATTGTACTACAAATTGGTTCGGGTTGCCGTAGAAAAGACCATCAGCACCAGCAGCATTGACCGCAGTGGTAGCAAATAGACCAGTCGCCAATGCGCCCCACGTACCAGCCATCCCATGACAGGCCCACACATCCAGGCTCTCATCAAATCCTCGTTTGTTGCGGAAAGCAATAGCATAGTAGCTGATGGGAGCAGCCAGCGCGCCAATCAGC
>JAHEML010000734.1 GCA_024643705.1 Caldilineaceae bacterium
ATGGGGGAAAGCCGCCAGTGCGGAATGGCCCGCGGCCAGGGCCAACCGGCTTTTGCCCATGCCACCCGGCCCGGTCACCGTCACCAAGCGGTGGGATCCATCCGCCAGCAGGCTGGATAGACGAGCCAGTTCGGCGTCGCGACCGATGAGCGGGGTGACGGGCGTGGCGAGGTTGGAAGGGAAGACCGGATGGATGGATGGCAAGGGGACAGATGTGGCGTTCATCTTGTCGTCCTGTCCTCGCGTCACCGCAGGGACAAAGACGCCGCTGCGAATCTGCTTGGCCAGGGCTTCTGTCTCTGGCGACGGGGGGACATCCAGTTCTCGCTCCAGGGCGTCAATGCAGCGCTGATAGGCGGTATGGGCGGCGGAGCTATTGCCCAGGCTGGCGTGGGCTGTCATCAACGCTCGATAGGCTGGTTCGGGGGTGTGGCTGTAGGCGATCCATTTTTCGGCCCACTCCACCACTTCGTTCCAGCGGGCCTCGGCGTCGAGTAGCGACAAAAGCTTGGCGATGCGTTCGTCGTAGACCGAAGCCAGCCGCTCCCGCTCTCGAATAATCCAATCTTCGTAGAAGCCGGGCAGCAGTTCGCCGTGGCAGCCGTCCAGCAAGGCCATCAGGCTGTCCGGGCGGCTACTATCTGCATGTGGTGCGGTCAGTTGCTTCACATCCAACCACCAGGAGTTGTTCTCGACCAGGCAGATGGTTATTTTGTCGGCTTCGATCAATTCTGCTGGGATACTTCGGCGCAGACGCCAGAGAGCGTGGCGCAGGTTGCTGCGGGCGCTGTTTTCTGTGGTGTCGGGCCAAAAAAGACCAGCCAAATGCTCTCGACGGTGGGCCACGCCAGGGTGGAGCATGAGCCAGGCGAGCAAGGATTGGGCAGGACGCGAGGGCAGGTCCAGGGGTTTGTCACCAAGGGTCAACCCGAATTGACCTAAGAGGCGGACTGTCAGGATTGGGCCATTTTGCATGGGGCCATGGTTCATGGGGCGCGCTCCAATCATCCGGGGCAATGAAAAGGCGATGGAGTGGTATCCCGGTGGATATTAACGGTAGATAAACGGTAGCGAACATGCTTAGGGACGGTCAGTGGATAGACTGAAGTATACCATGATTGAACGAATTGCATAACCAGATTTATGGGCTTCTAGCGGTGCTGCGGAGGTGACACAAATGAGGACGTCGACACAGGCAAATCCCTTTGACGAGGAACGGTCCGAGCAATTCGGCAACCGGCTAGTGGACACCTTGAATCAGATGGGTATCGCCCTGATGTTGAGTGTGGGGCATCGCACTGGTTTGCTGGAGGTGATGGCGGGGCTGCCGCCCTCTACCAGCGAGGGCATTGCCAGAGCGGCTGGATGCGATGAACGGTATGTGCGGGAATGGCTGGCCTGTCTTGCCACCGCCGATGTGTTGGATTATGCACCTGGGTCGCAGATGTTTAACCTGCCACAGGAACATGCTGTCTGGTTCGCCAGAGACGGGGTGCAGCACCCAAGTCGCGACATATTCGAACCGGATGAATTGGCCGAAACCTTTGCCAGTTTGATGGAGGTTCAACCCCACGTTGTCAACTGTTTCCAGCATGGAGGTGGTGTTCCCTATGCAGCGTACGGGCGTTTTCACGAGCTGATGACCCACAACCGGCAGGCCCATTTTGATGCTGTGCTTCTGGACTCCGTCTTACCCCTCGTCCCCGGTTGGGGTAAGCGCATGGATGATGGGGTACAGGTGGCCGACTTTGGTTGTGGTAGCGGGCATGTCCTTTCTCTTCTGGCCCAAGCCTTCCCCCAAAGTAGCTTCACAGGCTATGACATCTCCCCAGTGGACATTGACCGGGCACAAGCCGACGCCTCCCGGCGAGGTCTGGTCAATGTCCGCTTTCGTCAAGCTAATGTGGGCGGGTTGGTAGCGGAAGGAATCTACGATGTTGCCCTGGCGCTGGATGTGATCCACGACCTGGCCCAGCCCGCCGCAGGGTTGGGCGCAATTGCCCGCTCACTGAAACCCGGTGGCATCCTGCTGATGATGGAATTTGCGGCATCCAGCAGCCTGGCAAACAATCTCGACCATCCTTTGGCCCCTTGGCTTTACGCTCAATCGGTGATGTATTGCATGACGGTTTCTCTTTCTCAGGGAGGTGCTGGGTTGGGCTGTATGTGGGGAAAGGAGCAGGCACTGGCTATGCTGGCCGAGGCTGGTTTTGTGGATGTTGAGGTTAAACATACCGAGGCAAGCCCGTACAGCGACTATTTTGTGGCGCGAATTTCTCCCGGCAAATAGGGCCAGCAACACAAATGGATTTCTCTTCTATGCCCCTTTTGTCGATTGCATATTGTTGTCCGTTCACTGTTGTTACATCAAGGAGGAAGAGATGAAAAGCAAAAGAGTGTTTGGCCGAACTATCGTGTTCTTGCTGGTATTGCTGATGGCCGTGCTTCTGTCTGCGTGTCAATTTACGCTCCCGCCGCCGGTGGCTCGATCGCCATCGCCCGAACTCAATACAGCGGACGATAGAATCGAGAATGCGATGAGTGCGGGTCCACCTGTGATTAGCCAGGATGCGACGATATTGGACTATCCTGAAGGCTGGCCAGGAAACTGGCCGGACCAACCTGCGGAGGAACTGGTTCAATTGCGTGCGGGCAGCAATGGCTGGACGTGTGTTCCTGATGCTCCAAATACGCCAGGCAACGATCCCCTGTGCCTGAACGAGG
>JAHEML010000735.1 GCA_024643705.1 Caldilineaceae bacterium
AACGAGCCGAGCAGGTGATGAACGAAACTTTGGAGTTGTAGAATGAACAACTTCAACGCAAAGATGCAAAGGTGCAAAGGGCACAGAGAAAAGCAAAGAGGGAATCCCTTTGCGTCTCTGTATCTTTGCACCTTTGCGTTGATCCGTGTGGGTTTGCGATGAACAGGTATCCAGCGCTGTTGCCCGGCGGGAAGATTGGCGTCTTTGGCAGCGGCCAATTGGGGCGGATGCTGGCTCTGGCCGCTCATCCCCTGGGCATTCGGGTACATACCTTTTCGCCGGAGAGCGACACACCCACCGGACAAGTGTGCGAGAAGGAAATCTGCGCCAGTTACGACGACCGGGACGCTGTGCGGGCTTTTGTGCGGGGTGTGGACGCGGTGACCTTCGAGTTCGAGAATGTGCCCGCCCATGTGGCAGAGATTGCCGCCGAAGTGGGCAAACCCGTGCGCCCCGGCGGTCACGTGCTGCATGTGGCTCAGAATCGGCTGCGGGAAAAGAGCTTCTTCGCCGATGCGGGCCTGCCGGTGACACCCTTTGTGCCGGTTCAGTCCTTGGCGGATTTGCAGGCAGCGTTGGCGCAATTGGGTACGCCTGCCGTTTTGAAAACGGCAGCCTTTGGCTACGACGGCAAAGGGCAGGTGAAGATCGACAATCCAGCCCAAGCCGGGGACGCGTGGCAGGCCATGGGTGGGCAACCCGCCATTTTGGAAGCCTTTGTCCTCTTTGAGCAGGAGGTCTCGGTGGTGGCAGCCCGGGGTGCGGATGGCACATTTGCCGCCTTCCCCCTGGTGGAGAACCGCCACGTCAACCACATTTTGGACGTGACGATTGCCCCCGCGCCGGTCTCGGCGGAAGTGGCAGCAGAGGCGCAACAACTGACCCGCCGCCTGATGGACGCGCTGGATGTGGTGGGCGTGTTGGCTGTCGAACTTTTCCTTCTACCCGAAAAAAATCCGCACACATCTGCCCAATCCGTGTCATCCGCGTTCTATTCCGGCAGGTTATTAATCAACGAAATCGCGCCCCGCCCCCACAACTCCGGCCACTGGACCATCGAAGGCGCAGTGACCAGCCAGTTCGAGCAGCAGGCACGGGCTGTGTGTGGGCTTCCGCTGGGATCATCCGCCCAGACACGACCGGCGGTGATGGTGAATCTATTGGGCGATCTGTGGGCGCAAGGCGAACCACATTGGGCTGCGTTGCTTGCCTTCCCCAACGCCAAATTGCACCTGTACGGAAAATCCGCGGCCCGGCCTGGCCGTAAAATGGGCCATGTGACAGTGACAGCAAAGACGGTTGACGAAGCGTTCGCGACGGCAATGGCAGCGCGAAAATCTTTGGTGGGGTAATAACGACCGACGACCGACGACCGACGACCAGGGAAACCGGCAGTCGTCTGTTGTCTGTCGCCTGCCGTCGGTAGCCTGCCTGTTCTGGGAGGGAAAATGTTTCCACACGCAGAGTTGCACGACAACGGATTATCGGAGAACGAATTACCAGAGAACGACTGGTCTGGCGACGATCTCCATGAGGAATGTGGCGTTTTTGGTGTCTATTGTTCCAAACCCGACGCTGCCCGGCTGACTTATTTTGCCATCTATGCCCTGCAACATCGGGGGCAGGAGGGCGCGGGCATTGCTTCCTGCGATGGCCGCACAGCCCACATTCACAAAGGGATGGGCCTGGTCTCTCAGGTTTTCAACGAAGAAAACCTAAGCCATTTACGCGGGCATCTGGCAATTGGCCACACCCGCTACTCCACCACCGGCTCGGTGAAGTTGCGCAACACCCAGCCCTATATCTTAGAGACGTTGGGTGGCCCCCTGGCCATCGGCCACAACGGTAACCTGATCAATGCGCCCCAATTGCGCCGAGAACTGTTGGAAGAGGGCGTCGGCCTTTCCACCTCCACCGACAGCGAAGTGATCATCCACCTGTTGGCCCGTTTCCGCGGGGATGATTGGTTTGCACGCATTGCACATTTGATGGAGCGGGCCGAGGGTGCGTATACCCTGACGATCCTGACAAATGAAGCTGTTTATGGCGTGCGCGATCCGTGGGGACTGCGCCCCCTGGTGCTGGGTGAAATTGATGGGGGCTATGCCTTGGCCTCGGAGAGTTGCGCTTTTTCGGCCATCGGTGGACGCACAATCTACGAAGTGCAGCCCGGCGAGATCGTACGACTTGATCAGAACGGCTACACAATTGTCCAGGGCGCTGATCCCCAAAAGCTTGCCTTCTGTACATTCGAGCAGATTTACTTCGCCCGACCAGACAGCGTGCTGGGTGGCAAGCAGGTGCATACCGTACGCCAGGCGTTGGGCCATCAATTAGCCCGCGAAGCCCCAGCCCACGCAGATATTGTTGTGCCTGTGCCCGATAGTGGCACACCCCACGCCATCGGCTATGCCCAGCAGAGCGGTATCGACTACAGCGAAGGATTGATCAAGAATCGCTATATCGGGCGCACCTTTATCCAGCCCACAAACGAGCTACGCAAAGTCGGCGTGGCGATGAAGTTTAACCCCCTGCCCGACAACCTGGCCGGCAAGCGGGTGGTGTTGGTCGATGATTCGATTGTGCGGGGCAATACCAGCGGTCCGTTGGTCCAATTGCTGCGTAACTCGGGTGCGAGCGAGGTTCATGTGCGGGTTGCCTGTCCGCCCATCCGCTTCCCCTGTTTTATGGGGGTGGATATGGCGAGCCAGAACGAGCTGATC
>JAHEML010000736.1 GCA_024643705.1 Caldilineaceae bacterium
GGCGCGTCGGTCTCGTTGGCCGAAAGCCTGGGAAGCGTGGCCTCGTTTGCCCTGATCGATCCAGCCACCCACGTCGCAATGGGGCTGGAGATCAACGCCAATCATCTGCGCGCTGCATCTTCTGGCTATGTTACGGCCACGGCCCGCGCCCTGCACATTGGCCGCCGCACCCATGTGTGGGACATCCGCATTGTGGACGAAGAGGAACAATTGGTCTGTGTCTGCCGGTTTACTGTGGCGATTGTGGAAAGAAAATAGGCTGCCCGCATCTTTTGACAGTCCCTTTCCCCGACGCCTATAATGGCACGGTATCCGGTCAAATCATTTGCGAAAAATGGGTAAAGAAAGAGGGTTGAATGGCTGTTTTGGAGATTGTGACCCCGAAGAGTACCAACGGAGCGATTCTACGCAACCCGACCAAACGGGTGCGCGTATTCGATGCCGCACTGCACACCTTGCTGGATGATATGGTGTTGACCATGCGCGAGGCCAACGGCGCGGGGCTGGCTGCACCCCAGATCGGGCTGGACCAGCGCATCTCCGTCATCGAATGGCCCGACGACCCGGACAATCCAGAAGAGAGCCTGCGTCGCTACGAAATCATCAACCCGGAGATTGTCAAAGCCAAGGGTGCAGAGGAGGGGCAAGAGGGTTGCCTCAGCCTGCCGGGCTTGGCCGCGGATGTGGTGCGCGCCACTTTTCTGCTGGTAAAATTTCAGGATCGAGACGGCAAAGAAGTGCGGCTGAAGGTCTACGACTGGCTGGCTCGCATCTTTCAGCACGAGATTGACCATCTGAACGGTGTGCTGATGCTCGACCGGGCCGAGACAATTTACCGGGTTGTAGAAAACGCCGAGGGCGAATTCGACCTGATTCCACTGGAAGAGGTGGCGGCCTAGACAAGCCCGATCAATCGGCACACATAGAAAGGCCCTGGCTGGTCAAAGATGACGCCAGGGCCTTTTTTTGATTGGGATCGACTCTTACCGCCCCTGATAGCGCCGCACATTTTCCACATGCTCGTCGAATGTTTCGGCAAAGATGTGGGCGCCGCTGCCATCTGGCGTGGCAACGAAGTAGAGATAATTGTGCTCGTCGGGGTAGAGCACGGCGCGGATGGAAGCCAGGCCAGGAGAAGCAATGGGTCCGGGTGGGATTCCGGTGTAGAGATAGGTATTGTAGGGGCTGACGACGCTGCTGTATTCTTCCAAAAAGACAGGGGTTTTCCACCATTGGCCTGTGCCCGGTTGATAGCCCATGGCGTACTGCACGGTTGGGTCGGCTTCCAGGCGAATACCCACAGCCAACCGGTTGAGGTAGACGGCAGCGATGGCAGGCCGCTCGTCCGGCAGCACAGCCTCCCGCTCGACAATGCTTGCCAGGGTCAACACGGCGTAGAGATCGAGGGTTGTTGCGCCACTATCGATAGCTTGTTGATAGAGCGGCACAACTTGGGCCAAAAAGGCGTCCAACTGGCGGGCCAGCAGATCGGTGGCGGTAGCACCTTCGACGGGCATCTCAAAAGTGGCAGGGAAGAGGTATCCCTCCAGGCTTGTCCCCCCAGGGCGACTCTGCAAAAATGGATACCGGCTGACGTCCACCCCGGTTAAATCTCCTGTCAACGCCCGCTGTCGATACTCTTCGCTGTTGGGCAAAATCGCCTCATCCCGCAGATAGTCGGCAATCTGTTCCAGCCGCCAGCCTTCCGGGATGGTGACGCGGATGCTGGCGGCGCTGGAATTTTGCAGGGCAGTCGCTAGCTCCACAATGGTCATGGACGGTTTCAGATAAAATGTGCCTGCCTCCAGCCGCTGGGCAACGCCCGTCATGCGCACATAGGCTTCAAAGAGAGTAGCGTCGCCGATTAAGCCAGCCGCGACCAACTGGTCGGCAATCGACCGGGCCGTGGAGCCAAGTGCAATTTCAATGCGGATGGGTCGGGTATCAACGCTGTGGGGTTGGCTGAGGGCTTCTTCGTTGCTTGCCAAATAGCTTTGCAGCACATCTTCGCGGGTACAGGCAGAGAAGGCCAGAAGCAGTGAAAAGATGATGACGAGCCAGCCAAGAAGGCGTAGCCGTTGACGAGAAAATGGCCGCGAGGGCCGGGCGATAGTGGACACTAAGCGCTGCTACTCCACAGGGTGAAGCCCAACATGCGGGCGGTGTTGATGCGGCGGGTAGTCTCTTTTTTGAAGAGTGGATCGTTGCGATAGAGCATCTTCAGCCCATCAATCAACTGTACCCGGGGGCGATAGTCGAGCAAACTCTGGGCTTTGGCGATGTCGGCCACCAGACGTGTGGTTCCACCACTTTTTTCTCGGTTGTAGAGCAGGCGAGGTTGCTTGTCCACCACCTGCCCAATCAGTTCAGCAACTTGATTGATCGATGTCTCGTGTCCGCTGCCGATATTGATCGCCTGCTTGTCGATGTTTGGCGCGATCCCTGCTGCTGCCAGGGCTTGGACAACATCGTCGATGTAGACAAAGTCTCTGGTTTGTGTGCCGTCGCCAAAGATGATTGCCGACCCGTTTTGAGAGATTTGCTGCATGAGGTATGGAATGACGGGGCCGTGGGTGGGTGGCAAGGGTTGGCCGGGGCCATAAGCGTTGAAAATGCGTAGGCTTACTGCTTCGAAGCCAACCAACGCTCCCATTGTGAACAGATATTGCTCGGCGGCCATCTTTGTCACAGCGTAGGGGGCAGCGGGAGAAGGGAGAGTC
>JAHEML010000737.1:0-1279 GCA_024643705.1 Caldilineaceae bacterium
AAAGTAGACGGGCTGGAGATCACCCGACGGGTGCGGGCACAGAACAATACACCGATTATCATGCTTACCGCCCGCAAAGAAGAGACAGACCGGATTGTCGGCCTGGAAATGGGCGCGGATGATTATGTGGTCAAGCCCTTTAGCCCGCGGGAACTGGTGAGCCGGGTGAAGGCTGTTCTGCGCCGCACCCAGAACGCAGCGCCCGTCGAAGGCAGCAACCAACCAATCTCGTTTGGCGATGTCACCATCGATCCCCGTACCCGGCAAGTCATGGTCGGCGGTGAGGAGGCTTCGCTCACTGTCAAAGAATTCGATCTGCTCTGGGCGTTTGCCACCCGCCCTCGCCAGGTTTTTAACCGGGATCAGCTATTGGATCGGGTGTGGGGCATCACGGAATATGTCGATCCTAGCACGGTGACAGTCCATGTGCGCCGTCTACGCGAGAAGATCGAGACAGATCCCTCCAACCCCAAGCATATTCTGACCGTATGGGGCGTTGGCTATCGTTTTGAGATGTGAAGAAGAGATGTGAAGAAGAAATGTGAGATTGGGAATGAGAGATTAAGATCGAGACGCTTCAATCTCCTATCCCCGATCTCACATCTCTAACGCCTCGTACCACAAGCCAGGAACATTTGATGAATTATTCCGCTATCGAAACATCTCCTTTCTCCCTGCCTCTGCGCTTTTTTCTGGGCGTGGTTTTGGCGGTGCTGCTGGGGCTGGCCCTCTTTTTTGCGGTGATGAACCCACCCATGGGCGAAATGCGGGCGATGGGCTGGTTTCTCTCCATCACCGCGCTTGTTTCGGTGGCTGCTGGCTATCTGCTTTACCGGCTGGGCTGGATCGACCGTGCGCCACGGCTGAGTTGGATGCTGGCCGGTTCCTATGCCCTGGCTAGCGCGCTCACTTTCCTCAATGTCTATGTCACCGCCCGGCTCATGTTCGCCAGCGATCACGATCTGCGCTTGGCAACGGTTCTGCTCGTCTTTGCTGGTGTCATCGCCATGGCCCTGGGTTACTTTTTCTCCAGCGCACTGACTGACCGCATCCATCTTTTGAATCGGGCCGCCCACGCCATTGCCGCAGGCGAGCTGGATGTGCAAGTGCCAGTGCATGGGCGCAACGAAATGGCCCAACTGGCCGCTACCTTCAATGGGATGGCTGCCCAATTGGCCCAAGCCGCTCGCAGCCAGCAAGAGGCCGAGCAATTGCGCCGCGAACTGCTGGCCTGGGTGGGCCATGATCTGCGTACCCCGCTTTCCTCCATTCGCGCCAT
>JAHEML010000737.1:1289-2718 GCA_024643705.1 Caldilineaceae bacterium
GATCCGGCCACCCAGCGCCGCTACCTCCTCACCGCCCAGCGGGACATACAATCCCTCTCCACCCTCATCGACGATCTCTTCGAGATGTCGCAGATCGGCGCGGGCGGACTGCACCTGGATAAACAGTCCGGCTCACTGGCCGATCTGCTGTCGGACACCCTGGAAAGTTTCACTGCCCTGGCCACGGCCAAAGGGGTGATACTGACGGGCAGCGCGGGCGCGGGTGTGGACCCAGTGCCCATGGATGTGCAGAAGATTGGCCGGGTGCTGGGGAATCTGATCGGTAACGCCATTCGTCACACACCTGCGGGCGGGCTGGTGCGGGTAAATGCTGTAGCGAATGGATCGGAAGTGATGGTAGAAGTTAGCGACAGCGGCGAAGGTGTACCACCGGCCAGCTTGAACAGGGTCTTTGACCAGTTCTACCGGGCCGAGGAATCCCGCAACCGGGAGACCGGCGGCGCTGGTTTAGGGCTGGCAATCGCCAAAGGCATTGTGCAGGCCCACAGTGGAGAGATCGGCGTGGAGAGCGCGCCGGGCGAGGGGGCGCGTTTCTGGTTTGTGCTGCCGCGGTAGCCCGCCGGATAGTTGCTACCCCGCTTTTTTGCTATACTTATTCAAATACTCCGGTCTTGTGGATTGATACGGATTGCAAGGACATGGTATGAAAACAAATGCTTCTCCCACAGAAATATTGACATCCGTTGCTGGTTCCCTGGTAGCCAGCCAACGCTACGAGACGATCGAAGCTGCGCTGCACGATCTGGCTCTCGCTGCAGTACGGCGTAAAATTCTGCACTATCGGCGTCGTATCCGTCGCTTAGAACGTAAATATGAACTTGGATTTGATGCCTTTGCCGCGTCTTTGGAAGGTCGTGCCACGCCCGCTGAAGAAGACGATTGGTTCGCGTGGCGTTCCGCTCGGCGGATGTTGGCGGACTGGCAACAAAGCTATGAGGACCTGAGCGATGAGCGCTCTCACTGATGCTATTCTCGATCTGCTACACAAGCATCCACTTGTCACATCGATCCGCATTGTCAATCTGGACGAGACACCGAGCGGAAAGATTGAATTGAAAATTCGCTGTCGTGTTGCCAGCAACTATCACCTTCAAATTTGGCTGCACCACGAATCAACATTTCAGGATTACGCGTACCAACTTTTTACGGACAGGCCAATTTTGCGCTGGGACAACGCCCCACACTATCCCCTGATTTCAACCGCACCCCATCACTTTCACAATGAAGATGAAACGGTTACGGACTCGTCACTTTCCGGCGATTCAATAGCAGATTTGAAGCAAGTACTGGGTGAGATTGACCGTTGGCTATTCAAATCTCGACACAACCCGGCGAAATAAAGGAACTCGCACTATCACAAGACTTCATAATTGTCCGTTTTTGACTTAGGGGTTTCACAGCCCGATTC
>JAHEML010000738.1 GCA_024643705.1 Caldilineaceae bacterium
GGCCGCGGCCACGTCTGGCAGAGACAATCCCAACACGCCAGCCAGTTGGCGCAGGGTACGCTGGGCCGCATCGAAAAAAGGTCCACTTACCCCAGCGGCCCGCCCGGTGTTGATGGCCCGTACCAGTTCAAAAAGGGTCGCCAGCGCGCTGGCGGTGTTGAAATCGTCATCCATGGCTTGGGTGAATGCCACCCGTGCGTTTTCGGTGGCTTCCCGCAGAGCGTCGGCATCGGTGCCTACGCTGGCATTGCCCGTGGATGGCCGCAGCGCGCTGCGCAGACGGGTGATGCTGCGTTCGGCGCTGTCGATGGTTTCGTCGTTGTAGACTACGGGTTTGCGGTAGTGACCGGAAAAAATGAGAAAACGCAGGGCGTCGGGGGAATGGCCCTGGAGAAACTCATCGATGGTGACCAGGTTGCCCAGGGATTTACTCATTTTTTCCCCGGCCAATTGCAACATGCCGTGGTGCATCCAGACTTTGGCAAAGGGTTTGCCGGTCAGGCTTTCGCTCTGGGCAATCTCGTTTTCATGGTGGGGGAAGATGAGATCGTTGCCGCCACCGTGGATGTCGATGGTTTCGCCCAATTGGCTCAGGCACATGGCCGAACATTCGATGTGCCAGCCGGGCCGTCCTTCGCCCCAGGGGCTTGCCCAGGAGGGTTCGCCCGGTTTGGCCCCTTTCCACAGGGCGAAATCGGAAACGTTTTCTTTGCGCTCGTCGCTTTCCACCCGGGTCCCTGTCACCGCGGCCTCTTGGGTGCGGCGGCTCAATTTGCCGTAGTCGTCGTCCCGATCCACCCGGAAGTAGACGCTGCCGTCGCTTTCGTAGGCATAGCCAGCTTCGCCCAGGTCGCCGATCACCCGGATGATGTTGTCGATCTCGCTGGTCACCCGGGGGTATTGGTCGGCGGGCATCACATTCAGATCGGCCAGGTGCTCCAGATATTTCTCGGCGTAGAAGTTCGCCAGCTCGAAGGGGTCGCGGCCCACATCGTTGGCCCGGTTGATGATCTTGTCGTCCACGTCGGTAAAATTTGTGACATAGGTGACCGCATAGCCCCGAAACTGGAGGTAGCGGCGGATCATGTCAAAGACGATGGCGCTCATGGCATGGCCGATGTGGGCGTCGGCGTAGACCGTAGGCCCGCAGACGTACATGCTAACTTTGCCCTCTTGTAGGGGTGTAAACGGCTCGACTTGCCGGGAGAGTGTGCTGTAGATTTGTAGCATCCTGCGTTCCTCTATTTGTTGAGAGTCTCTTATGTGCGGTGTTACTTTGGGTGTGGCCTAGCGCTGCCCGACCCGTGCCCGTTGTTCTATTTCGGGGGATGCAAAGATCAGACGCCCGGCGTTGGTCTGCAACACTTTGGTCACTTGGACGTTTACCAGATCGTTAAGGAATCGACGTCCGTTCTCCACCACAACCATGGTTCCATCTTCCAGATAACCCACGCCCTGGTTGATCTCTTTGCCCTCTTGGATCACCCGAATCTCCATCTCTTCGCCGGGCAATACGACAGATTTTACTGCGTTGGCAAGTTCGTTGATGTTCAAGACTGTCACGCCCTGCAAGCGAGCGACTCGGTTCAGGTTGTAGTCGTTGGTGACGACAGCCGCGTTGAGTTCCATGCCCAGGCTGATCAGCTTGTCGTCCACCTGTTTGGCATCGGCTGGATCTTGATCCAGAAAGACGATCTCCACGGCGGTGCTCTGTTGCAAGCGGTCCAGCATTTCCAGTCCCCGGCGACCCCGGTTGCGGCGCAGCGTCTCGGACGAATCGGCAATATATTGCAGCTCGTTCAACACAAAGCGTGGCACAGCCAATGTTGACCAGAGAAAACCTGTTTCGGCCACATCCGCGATGCGCCCGTCGATGATTACGCTGGTGTCCAACAGCATCATGCTGTGCTGAGATAGGCGTTTCTGGGCGGTGGTCTCAGTTCCATCATCCTCGTCCTGGTCGCCCCGGTCGATGTTGAAGAAAGAGAATATCTCCTTTTGGCGCAGGAGCATCATTGTGACAGCCAGATAGCCAAAGAGGATCACACCGACAAAGGGGAGGATTGTACCAAAGGGATTGGGAAGCAGAGAGAGAGGATAGGCAAGCAACGCAGCAATCATCAACCCCACAGCAAGACCACCGGTTCCGGCCAAAAGCTGAATGGTAGGGACACCGCGCAGGCTGCTGCGTAATGCCCTGGCCGGGCGCACTGTCACCCAGGGCGCAATTACATATCCGATCACTGCTCCGGCCAGGATCGACGGGATGATGATCCGGGCCGAAGTTGCAAAGGTCAAGCGCAGTTCGTCGAGAGATGCAACACCAGTAATCGTACGGCCTGCTTCCCAGCCCAACCAAGCTGTGATAAGCATGACCACAACACGTAGAAAGCGATCCCAACGCATGGATGAGACCTCCTATCGGTTCTGCCATAAGTGCCAACGCGTGGGCCGAATAAAATAAGCAGGCTAAACGCGTTGTGAATAAATTAAGACGGACAAATAATGACGGACAATAGAACAGGTGAAAAATTGAGTAAAAAAATGCATGAGAAAAGAGACTTGGCGATCAACAGTGACCAGCAAGCATATAACAAACTGTCGGCAAACAACCTTTTTCCAGACAAGCAGCACAGAATAAATGAATAATAATGGGATGAAGGAGTGCTGTCGCGGCTCGAGAAGGTTTATCGTAGGCAGCTTTGAAAATATGATA
>JAHEML010000739.1 GCA_024643705.1 Caldilineaceae bacterium
CTGGGTCATCGAATTGACGGCTACCGGCGGTGTCTTGATTTTGGGCATCGGCCTCACCCTGCTCGATCTCAAGAAGATCCGCGTCGCCAACCTTCTCCCGGCCATTGCCCTGGCCCCAACCATCGTTTGGCTCCTGCAACTGTTGAAAATTGGGCAATAATCACCCACCATTTGCCACCCACCCTGTTTCCGAGTACCCTGTTTGCCATGACCATTGATGCCATTCTCTTCGATCTGGACGGAACGTTGGTGCAGCACGGCCAAGTACTGTTACCAGACCAACTGGAAATCTGGGGCCACCCGCGCAGCCTGGAAACTGTCCATGCTGCCTTTGCCGTGCAGATCGAGTGGTTTTACAGCTACACAGGCCAATTGATGGCAGCGGGTCGGGAAGACCCCCACCTTTTTCGCCGCCTGTACGAGCGCATCGCCCTGGAATTGGAGATCGACGATCCCGCTGTGCCGATTTTGATGGACAGCTATTTTTCAACCCACCCCGCGCCCCCACTCTTCGACGACGTTCGACCAGTATTGGCATGGATAGCAGAAGCAAAGCTCCCCATGGGGATTATCACCCAACGCGACAGGGAGCCGGCCATCCGCTTTCTGGCCGAGCATAAGATCACCGGCCACTTCCAGGTGCTTGTCGCCGGGGACGACGGTCACGGACGCAAACCCGCACCCGATCCCTTCTTTGCTGCACTGGGCAAACTGTCGGTCGAGCCTGAGAAAGCGATCTATATCGGGGATCGGATTGACGACGACTGCGGTGGTGCCAGGGCAGCCGGGCTGTCGGCCTTTCTGATCGATCGAGAACAGCAACATGCCGACAAATCCGTCAATGCCGATTTCGTGTGGCTTCGCAGCCTGATCGAGCTACTGACATACCTCCCTAAGGGAAAGGCCAATGGACATGGTTGAGACACGGGTCAAAATTTGCGGCATCACCAATTTCGCCGACGCCCAAGTCGCGCTGGAAGCCGGGGCGGATTTCCTGGGTTTTATCCTCTACCCAAAATCGCCCCGCTACATTGCGCCAGACAACCTGCGCGAAGTGCGAGTAGCAATTGACAAGTGGATCGAGCGTTCCCGGTCGGCCACGGGCAACCTGCACCCCACCCCTCGCTTTGTCGGCGTTTTTGTCAACGAAAACGTAGAGCGTGTCGCCGAGATTCTTGCCTCAACGGGTCTCGACTATGCGCAACTACATGGGGATGAATCCCCGGAAACTTTGCAGGCCCTGCAAGGGAAAGCGTTCAAAGCGATTCGCCCCGCCAACCCAGACGAAGCCCAGGGTGCTGCGTCCCGCTTTGCCACCAACGGGCTGGAGAGCGGCCCCCAGCTATTCATCGACGCCTATCACCCGGACGAGTATGGGGGAACCGGCAAAAAAGCCGACTGGCACGTGGCCGCAGCCCTGGCCCGCACCTATCCTCGGCTGATGCTGGCGGGCGGCCTGACACCCGGCAACGTGGCCCAGGCCATCCGTACAGTCGGCCCGTGGGCTGTGGATGTGAGCAGCGGCGTAGAAGCCAGCCCAGGCCGCAAAGATCACGACGCGGTACGGGCGTTTATTCAAGCGGTGCGTTCGTAGGCGCGGCCTTTACTTGTATACCCTTTGGGTGTGCGCCAATCGTGCGGTTTGAACCGCACCTACATTTTTTAGGAGCCAACCATGCCCTTCCCCCAACTCACCAATTCACAACTTCTTAAGCGTTTGACCCCGCCTACCGGCCCTGTACGCATGGTGCTGGACACAGACACCTACAACGAAATCGACGATCAATTTGCCCTGGTCTGGGCCTTGCTTTCCCCGGAAAAGCTAACGATGGACGCTATCTACGCCGCGCCCTTTCACAACGCCCGCTCCGACGGCCCAGGCGACGGCATGGAGCGCAGCTACGACGAAATCCACCGGCTGCTGGAGCGGCTGCCCGGTGTCTACGACGGCCCGGTGCTGCGTGGTTCGGCGGAATTTATGCAGGCAGCGGATCGCCCGGTAGCCAGCGACGCGGCGGCAGATTTGGTGGAGCGGGCCATGGCCTCACCCGATGACGACCCACTTTACGTAGTTGCCATCGGTGCGCCCACCAATATATCGTCTGCGCTGCTGCTGGAACCCCGCATGATCGAGCGGATAGTTCTCGTTTGGCTGGGGGGCCACCCCACCTTTTGGCCTACCGCGCGGGAATTCAACCTACGCCAGGATTTGCACGCATCTCGCCTGCTTTTCGACAGCGGCGTGCCTTTTGTCATGCTGCCTTGCGCCACTGTGGCTTCTCATCTATTAGCGACTGTACCGGAATTGGAGGCATATGTGGCAGGCCGTGGCGCGATTGGCGACTTTTTGGTCGAGACCTTCAAAGGCTATAGCGACGACCACTTTGGCTGGTCAAAAGAAATCTGGGACTTAGCCCCAATCGCCTGGTTGCTCAACAGCGAATGGACGCCTTCCGTGTTAGAACACAGCCCGATTCTCACCGAGCAGGTTACGTGGAGCATCGACCGCAGCCGCCACCTGATGCGTATTGCCACAGGGGTGCGCCGCAACCCGATTTTTGCCGATCTTTTCCGCAAGATCGACACCTTTGCAAAGGGTATCTAATGGCACACTTCGACATTCTCGTTATCGGCGCAGGGCTGATTGGGTCCGCCGCGTCCCGCTATCTCAGCGCTTCTGGGGTGCGGGTGGGTGTGATTGGGCCA
>JAHEML010000740.1 GCA_024643705.1 Caldilineaceae bacterium
CGGTGGGCCAACGAGTGCAACGAATGATGTATTGAAACTCTCCATCCAGTTCTGGGCGAGCCGGGGCATTGCCGTGTTGGATGTCAACTACGGCGGCAGCACAGGCTATGGTCGGGCCTATCGGATGCGGCTGAATGACAATTGGGGCATTGTGGACATTGACGACTGCTGCAACGGCGCACGCTATTTGGCCGAGCAGGGCCTGGCAGATGGCGCGCGGCTGCTCATTCGGGGGGGGAGCGCAGGGGGCTACACAACCTTGGGCGCGTTGACCTTCCGGGATGTCTTCGCCGCGGGGGCCAGCTACTTTGGCGTCAGCGATATGGGCGCCCTGGCCGAAGAGACCCACAAGTTCGAGTCTCGCTACCTGGATCATCTGGTGGGTCCGTATCCCGCGGCCAAGGCTGTGTACGAGGAGCGTTCACCGCTGTATCACGCCGAAGGGCTGAACTGCCCGGTCATCTTTTTTCAGGGATTGGAAGACAAAATTGTGCTGCCCAATCAGGCCGAACGCATGGTTGACGCTATGCGCTATAATGAAGTGGCCGTGGCCTATGTGCCATTCGAAGGCGAGCAGCACGGCTTCCGCCAGGCAGCCAATATCAAGCGGTCGCTGGAAGGTGAGTTATACTTCTATGGTCGTGTGTTGGGTTTCCAGCCGGCCGACGAGATTGAGCCGGTAACGATTGAGAATATGTAACGCTAGCTGGCATCTTGCAGGGCGAACTCATAGTTCGCGTTACTAAGGAGCAATAATGGCCGAATATCAAATCACTTATTGGAAAGAGATCCCATCCATGGTTTCGGCGCGGCAGGGGCGGCGTGAACGGGCCAAAGCCGAATTGAGCGAACGTTTTCAGCAGGCCATCGACGAAGCAGCCATGCGCGCCGGGCTGATCGGGACCGACGCCTATTTAGAGCAGTGGCGGCGGGGCGACTGGCAGACCCGGGAGGGCGAAATCAACGACGTGGCAGCGGCTGTGGCCGCGGAACTGGAAGCCGAATATACAACCGAACGGCTGGCGCAGCTCTTGCGCGGTATCAAATAGCGGCATCAAATAAAAGAGAAGGAAGAAGCCATGACCAACACCCCACCCAACACCCTACTTGATTGGTTGCAAGAGGGCCGTCTGTTGATGAGCGACGGCGCAATGGGCACCATGCTCCAGCAGGCCGGGCTGACCGACGGCGGCGCGCCTGAAATTTGGAATGTGAAGCAGCCCGAAGCTGTGCGCGCCATCTACCAGGGCTACCTGGACGCAGGCTCGAACATCATTTCCACCAACACCTTTGGCGGCACATCCTCTCGATTGAAACTGCACCAAGTGCAGGATCGGGTGGCCGAACTCAACGAGGCTGGGGTGCGTCTGGCCGTAGAGGTGGCCCACCCAG
This sequence comes from Caldilineaceae bacterium, assembly GCA_024643705.1. Taxonomy (GTDB): domain Bacteria; phylum Chloroflexota; class Anaerolineae; order Caldilineales; family Caldilineaceae; genus JACQGT01. Next base: position 1,393 of record JAHEML010000740.1, read on the forward strand.
TAGGTGCGCTGGTGGCCGCCAGCATTGGCCCCACCGGCGAGTTGATTGTGCCACTCGGCCCGCTGACGGTTGAGGAAGCCACCGCCATTTTTGCCGAACAGGCCGCAGCCCTGGCCGCGGGGGGCGCGGACTTTATCCTCATCGAAACTATGAGCGACATGCGCGAAGTCGAAGCAGCCGTCAAAGGCGCGCAGACCACTGGCTTGCCCGTGGTTGTCACTCTCACCTTCGACACCAACTTCCACACCATGATGGGCATCAGCCCCAAACAGGCCGTGGAAACCCTGAGTAGCTGGGGCGTCTTTTTGATCGGGGCCAACTGCGGCAACGGTCCAGGCGAGATCGAAGCCGTGATGACCGAAATGGCCCAGTACCGGCCAGCGGGCGTCTATTTGATGGCCCAAAGCAACGCCGGAATGCCCCAATACAGCGCGGGCCACATCCACTACGACGGCACGCCAGAAGTGATGGCCGCCTATGCCCAGACCATGCGCAACCTGGGAGTGAATGTGATCGGCGGCTGCTGCGGAACAACCCCGATCCACCTGCGGGCCATGCGTGCCGCCCTGGATGCAGTGGCGGATGAGACGATCTCCGGCCCGCCCGTTGCCAGCGCCGAGGGCAGCGCGATCGAAACCGACGAATCCCGCGCAGCCCGTCGCGACGAGCGGCGCGCAGCCCGGCGCCAGCGGACGACCGCGTGAGATGAAAATCGGTATCATTGCCTGTGGCGCAATTGTGCGGGAACTGGTCGCCGTGGCCCAGCGCTTGGGCTGGGACTACGAGTTGACCGCGGTGCCTGCCCAGCTCCACAACCGGCCCGAACGGATTGCCCCCGCGGTGGAAAAACGGTTGGACGCATGGGCCGGACGCTTCGACCGTATTCTGGTGGGCTATGCCGACTGCGGCAGCGGCGGTGATCTGGATGCATTGCTGGAGCGCTATCCCCATGCGGTGCGCATTCCTGGCCCCCACTGTTACGAATTCTATGGGGGCGATCTTTTTCATCAGCAGTCGGAGCGCCAGCCGGGAACCTTCTACTTGACCGATTTTCTGGCCCGCCACTTTGATGGGCTGGTCATCGAAGAATTGGGTCTGGACCGTTTCCCCCAACTGCGGGATGCCTATTTTGGCAACTATCGGGAACTGCTCTATCTGCGCCAGTTGCCCGACCAGGACGAATCCCAGCGGGCCGAACGCGCAGCCCAACGATTGGGGCTGGCCTACCGAGAGGCAGATACAGGGCTGGGCGAGTTAGAATTGCGACTGAAGACACTGGTACGCGAATGATGTAATGAGGAGGAACCGTTTCAA
>JAHEML010000741.1 GCA_024643705.1 Caldilineaceae bacterium
ACCGAAGCCCCCGCCGCCGAAATGGAAATGGCAGTTGGAACCGGTGGGTCGGCTATTGGCTTCCTCTACGTCGGCCCGTGTGATGACTTTGGCTACAACCAGGCGGCCTGTGCTGGCGCAGAAGCTGTTGCGGCGGCCTTCCCCGACATGGAAATTTTGCAGGCCGAAAATGTGCCGGAAAACCAGGAAGCCGAACGGGTGATGGAGACCATGATTCGCCAGGGCGCGAAAATCATCTTCCCTACCTCCTACGGCCATCTGGACCCGGCCCTGGAAGTCGCCAAACGCCACCCGGACGTGGTCTTTATGCACCAGGGCGGCCAGAAGACAGCTGAGAATCTGGGCACATACTTCGGCACAATCTGGGAAACAGTCTATCTCTCTGGCGTGGCCGCGGGCCACATGAGCAAAACAGGCAAACTGGGCTACATCGTCGCCTTCCCCATCCCCCAGGTGCTGCTCAACATCAACGCCTTCGAGCTGGGTGCGCGCTCGGTGAATCCCGACGCCACCACAACCGTGGTCTTCACCGCCAGTTGGTGTGATCCCGGCCAGCAAGCCGAGGCAGCCAACAGCCTGATCGCGCAGGACGTAGACGTGATCACCCAGCACCAGGATTGCACGAAAACCATCATCGAAACCACCGAGCGGGCCGGAGCTATGTCTGTGGGCTACCACGCAGATGCCTCCACACTGGCCCCCGAAGGCTGGATCACCGGCTCCATGTGGGATTGGGCCAACCTCTACACAGATATCGTCACAACCATCGAAGATGGCACCTGGAAAGAAAGTCCCTATAGCGGCAACTACCGCACAGGCGTGGCCGAAGGTTCGGTCAAACTGGCTCCCTTTGGCAAAAATGTGCCCCAGGAAGTACAGGACGAGATCGCCGACCTGCAAGCCAAAATCCTCAGCGGGGAATTCTTCCCCTTTGAAGGGCCGATTGTGGACCAGAACGGCGAGGAGCGCATCGCCGCCGGTGTACGTTTGAGCGTCAATGAACTGGAAGCCACCAACTACCTGATCGAAGGTGTGATTGGAACGATTCCCCAATAAGAAATAGGCGAATGGCGATTGCACAATCGCTGTGATGAGTGAAAGGTGAAACGCGAGATCGTTCGGACATTCTCACGTTTCACCTTTCACACCCGCAGACAAAAAATGGTTGACCAAAGGAAGCAACATGTCATCCCTTACAATTCCTGCCGATCCCTACACCTGGCCCTACGACGGTAGGGCAGACATCAACAAAACAGCCCTCATCTGCATCGACTGGCAAGTAGATTTTTGTGGACAAGGTGGTTATGTGGACACAATGGGCTACGATATCTCCCTGACCCGGGCCGGTGTGGAGCCAACCCGCCGGGTGCTGGAAGCCTGGCGCGAATCCGATGGGTTGGTGGTGCATACCAGGGAAGGCCACAAACCCGACCTTTCCGACTGCCCCCCCAACAAGCGCTGGCGCTCCCGGCAAATTCACGCCGGCATCGGCGATGTAGGACCTTGCGGGCGCATCCTGGTGCGGGGCGAGCCAGGCTGGGAGATCATCCCGGAACTGGCCCCCATCCCCGGCGAATATGTGATCGACAAACCGTCCAAAGGCGCATTTACCACAACCGACATCGATTTGGTGTTGCGCAACCGGGGCATCACCCACCTCATCTTTACCGGCATCACCACCGATGTCTGCGTCCACACCATCATGCGCGAAGCCAACGACCTGGGCTACGAATGCCTGCTCCTGGACGACTGCACCGGCGCAACCGATTTCGGCAACTACATGGCTGCCGTCAAAATGGTTAAGATGCAGGGCGGCGTCTTTGGCTCTGTCACCAGTTCCCAACATCTCCTCACCGCCCTGGACAATCTGTGAAACCGACCACGCCCCAATCTCTCGATCTCGCGGCGGTGCGTAGGGCTTATGCCGATGGCTCACTGCGCCCCACACACCTAATCGAAACGCTCTTCAAACGCATCGCCGCTTGCCCAGACCCGAATATCTGGATTTCGCTCATTCCCCAGGAAAAAGTGATGGTCCAGGCGCGCCGCCTGGAAGCCCTGACCCCTGCCGAGGCCCAAGCCCTGCCCCTCTACGGCGTTCCCTTCGCCGTGAAGGACAACATCGACTACGCGGGTCATCCCACCACTGTCGCCTGCCCGGATTTCGCGTTCACTCCAAATGAGTCGGCCACGGTCGTGGAAAAGTTGATGGCAGCCGGGGCGCTTCTGCTTGGCAAAACAAATCTGGACCAATTTGCTACAGGCCTGGTGGGCGTGCGCTCGCCATTCGGGGCCGTCGCCAACCCCTTCAACCCCGAATATATCAGTGGCGGTTCCAGCAGCGGATCCGCAGTGGCCGTAGCCCGGGGTTTGGTCACTTTTGCCCTGGGGACAGATACCGCGGGTTCCGGGCGCGTTCCGGCTGGCTACACGAATATTGTCGGGTTGAAGCCAACCCGTGGACTGATCAGCGCGGCGGGCGTCTTCCCCGCCTGCAGCACCCTGGATTGTGTCTCCATTTTCGCGCTGACTGTGGACGACGCAGCCACAGTTTTGCGGGCCTGCGAAGGCGTTGATCGTGCAGATGCCTACAGCCGCGCCCAGCCAGGAAGCGTCCAGACAGAAGACCGAACAGTGAATCTGCGCTTCGGCGTGCCCCGCCCTGATCAATTGGACTTCTTCGGTAACGACGCGTACGCTCAA
>JAHEML010000742.1 GCA_024643705.1 Caldilineaceae bacterium
AAGGTCTGCTGTGCTGCTGTAAAATGGGCTGGTGCAACCGTGGGCAAGCGACTCATCTCATTCTCTCCTCTGTTTCCCCTGTATTTGGTTTAAACCTCTGCGTAGATTTCCAGTAAATTGCCTTCGGGATCGGTAAAGTAGACCGTGCGGTGGCCTCTGGGCTGATCGGTGGGCGGGTCTACGATTGTGACGCCCATTGCCAACAGTTGTTGGTAGCAGATGTCGATTTCGTCAGGTTCGACTAAAAAGGCAAACTGCGCGCCGGGCAGATCGGGCCGGGTTCCCTGGCCGTCGTACTGCCGCGTGCGCTGGCGCAGAGAGAAAATGACCGATCCGGCCCGAAATGCCAAAGTCGTTTCCGACTCCGAGTCGATGGGAAAAGCGAAAAGCTCCCGGTAGAAGCTCTTCATCTGCTGGATATCATCGCACAGGATAATGGCGTACTGTAGCTTGTTGACAAGATGTAGCATCAAATTCTCCGTTGATCTAGTGGTTGTATCAAAGACAAGGCTCAAGGGTACAATCAAAATGAGCAAGAAAGGTGTAGCGTTCAGCCACCAGTACGCCTACCGCACTTGGCGGCGAAAAGGCTCTTTCCTGACGTCGGCTACCAGCAGGGAGTCGAGATTCTCCTGTTCGAGACCCGCCTTGATGATGGTGAATGCCTCGCTGGCCGCGGCTGTTGTCTGGGCAATATCCGCATCGCTGTGGGCAAGTGTCGCCTTGAAGCTCATGTAGGTGTGTACACCCCGCCTCGCCATTTCCTGGATGAAGAGGGTGGAGACTTTGCGGCTATCAACGCCGTTGGGCAAATCCAGGGCCACGTATGGGTTGGCAGAGATTCCCGCACATCTGCCGGCCAGCCCAGCAGAGGCCAGCGCGCTGTTGATCCCAGCCCGCAACTTCTCGCCAATCCCGGCCAGACGGCGTTCGGAATCCCGCCGCTTGAGTTCGCGGATGGTGGTCAATGACGCGACCAAACCGATGTTGTCGCTCCAATACGAGCTGGAAATAAACATGCGCGCGGCTGGTTCCATCACCGCTTGCGAACCCACCACCGCGCCCATGGGATAGCCGTTGGACATAGCTTTGGCGAGCACCGTCATGTCCGGGATGACACCGGCAATGCTCTGGATGCCGCCTATCGCCTGTCGCCAGCCGCACGAAACTTCGTCGAAGATGAGAATGACCTGGTGGGCTTCAGCCAGCGCCTTGACCCCTTCCAGATACCCAGTGGGCGGCAATTCGCTGCGCGCCGGCTCCATCATAATGGCGGCGATCTCCCCCGCATGTTCCGTCAGCAGCGTCTCCAGCAGTGCCAAATCGCCGTAAGTGAAGGGAATCACCGTCCCGGCCAGCGCTTTGGGCACGCCGATGGGTTCGATCCCGGCAAAAGGATATTCGCCGCTTTCCGGGTCTACGCCAAAGTTGGCGGCCTGATACCAATCATGCCAGCCGTGGTAGCCGCAAATGAGGATTTTGTCCCGGCCCGTGGTGCCGCGAGCGATGCGCGCGGCTACCGAGCATGCTTCGCCACCCCCTTTGGTGTAACGCACCATTTGGGCGCTGGGAATGGTGTTGCACAGCTCCTCGGCCAGCTCGATTTCCAACGGGCTGTTGAGTGTATAAAGGCTGCCCCGGTCGATCTGCTCTTTGACCGCGCCATCCACTACCTCATCGGCATGGCCCAGGATGATCGCACCGACCGCGTTCACCCAATCGATATATTCGTTTTCGTCCACGTCGATAAAGCGTGATCCAGCGGCGCGCTGAGCGTAGATGGGGCTGACACCATTGGCAAACTGGTCGGCCCGGCGGCTGATGAGCTGCGTCCAGCCGGGGATCAGATCGCCGGCGCGGTTGTAGAGTTCGCGGGAGCGGGAAACGTCGGGATAGTGGGCCATGTTTACACCTTGTCCTGTTGTCCTGGTCAAAACGAAAAGAGTCGGGCCGCGTTGGCGTAGAAAATATCTTCGATCTGGCGGTCGTTGAGTTTGAGCCGATGGATAGCCAAGAAGAGGCTACGCAGGGATTCCAGACCGATGAGCACGGGCTGCAACGTGGTATGTTTCTCGTCCAACCCCATCTCATCGGCATAGAGCCAATGGAACGAGTCGCCGATGGCAATACAGCGCCCCCGCATCTGGCTGACATAAAAATCTGTGCCATAGAGCAGGCGGTCGTGCCCCAGGGTCTCGACAATGGCCTCGAACGCGCCCGCTTCGGTCACTGCGGATGTGTCGCACCAGATATTTTTCAGCCCGGCCAGGCTACCAATGCCCTCGATGGTGTGCCACGGGTTGAAACCCCGCGCTGCGTGGGCGAGGATCAGGCGCATATTGGGGTACTTCTCGCAGTAGCGGCGGATGCTGGCCTGGTTGCGGGGGTCGGCCATGGCCCTGTCTAGCACCATGTGCAGGGTGATGGTCAAGCCTTCTTCGTGGGCAACGCGCACATGGGCCTCAGTCAAATAGGCTTCGATCGGCGCCAGGAAAGAGGGGCCTGGGGTTTTTGCCATTAGGTGATAGGGTTTTAGCCCCACAAATCCCTGGCGGCGGACAGTGGCACGCACGTACTCGGCGTCCATCTCTGGAGCAATCAGCATCTGTCCCAATGCATTGAAACCGTCTGCCTGCCCGGCCTGGACCTCGGCAGCTACAAAGTCGTCGTTGCCCGTGCGATCTCCCTGAAAGGCCAACCCG
>JAHEML010000743.1 GCA_024643705.1 Caldilineaceae bacterium
CTATGCAACAGTCCACGAGCAGGCTGGTTTTCAAGCTGCTTCGGCCCAGGTGCAGATGGTCGGTTTCTGTGCCGACTGCCAAACGCGCAAACGGGATGAAATCCGTCGCCAACTTCAGACAACAACACCTAATTCCCCCCAGGAGTCGAATAGATCATGACAACACAACCATTAAATTCGGGTTTGGAGACGACAGCATCTCCACCCCGTAACAGAAACCAGAGCGGTACTGGCACCAGCTTGGCCCGTTCTTTGTTGACCGGTGCTTTTTGGCGAGAAAACCCGGAGCTGGCCCTGGCTGCCATCACCCTGGTTGCCCTTCTGATCGGTTGGCTTGGTGGCAGCGTGACCGGCGCGCTGCCCGCTTGGGCTGTCACGTTGGCTGCCATTGTCGCCTTTATAGCCGGTGGCATCACAGGAACCAGAGAGGCCATTGCCGATGCCCTTGACTGGGAACTGAACATCGATTTTCTGATGATCGCGGCCGCGCTGGGTGCTGCCTTTATTGGCGAGTGGGAAGAGGGAGCGCTGCTTCTCTTTCTTTTTACCCTCAGCGGCGCGCTGGAGGGCTTTGCCATGGGGCGCACCCGCAAAGCCATCGAAGGGCTGATTGATCTACGCCCGGATACGGCTTGGCTGCGCCGGGGTGATGATCTGATCGAAACTGCGGTGGAAGAGTTGCAGCCAGGCGACGTGGTGATGGTGCGTCCTGGCGAGCGGTTGCCCGTGGATGGGGTCGTTGTCAATGGCACAAGCAGTATCGACCAAAGCCCCATCACTGGCGAGAGTGTGCCTGTCTTTAAGGAACGGGGTGATGATGTCTTTTCGGCCACCATCAACGGTAGCGGCGCGCTGGAAGTGCGGGTGACAAAGCTGGCCTCGGAAAGCACATTAAGCAAGATCATCCAACTGGTGCAGGATGCCCAGGAAGACGCTGCCCCCACCCAGAAACTCATCGACCGCTTCAGCCAGCCCTACACACTGACCGTGATCGGCGCGACCTTGCTTGCTATCTTGATCCCTCGGCTCTTTAGCAGCGAACCCTTCAGCGATACCCTCTACCGGGCCATGACTCTACTGGTTGTTGCCAGCCCGTGCGCGTTGATCATCAGCACGCCAGCCAGTATTCTCAGTGCGATTGCGGCGGCGGCCCGGGGTGGTGTTCTTTTCAAAGGCGGTGCCTATTTGGAGCGGGCCGCGGCCATCAATGTACTGGCCTTCGACAAAACAGGCACACTGACCCACGGCAAACCCAAGCTGACAAATATCCATGCCCTGAACAACTATAGCAAAGAGGCTGTGGTGCGTATTGCCGCTGGCGCAGAAAGCCTAAGCGAGCACCCAATTGCCCTGGCGATTCTGGCCGCGGCCAGAGAGATGGAACTGGACATCGAGGAACCGGACGAGTTTCGCTCGGTGGCTGGTCATGGCATTCAGGCGATCTACGAGCGGGGGGATCATAAGGAGATCATCTACATTGGCAACGACAAGCTCTTTATGGACGAGTCGATGGACCTCTCGCCTGCCATCCGCATGATTGGGCGGGCATTGCAGCGCCAGGGAAAGACAACCATGCTTGTGGCCCGACGCAGCACTGTGGCCGATACTCTGGGGGCCGACCGGGATTGGGAAGTGGTGGGCTATCTGGCTGTGGCCGACACCCTGCGGGAGAACGCCAAAGATGCCATTGTTTCTCTGCGCGGCATGGGTGTCAGCCGCATGGCAATGCTCACCGGCGACAACCGTAGCGTGGCCGAGGCTATCGCCGGCCTGGCCGGTCTTAGCCCAGACGATGTCTATGCGGATCTGCTGCCCGACCAAAAAGTGGAGATTGTAAAAAGGCTGGTGCAGGAGGGCACTGTGGCGATGTTGGGCGATGGTGTGAACGATGCCCCAGCTCTGGCTACGGCCAGTGTTGGCATTGCCATGGGGGCGGCGGGCACGGATGTGGCCCTGGAAACCGCCGACATTGTGCTCATGTCTGACGATCTGAGCAAATTGCCCTTTATGATCGGGCTAAGCCGCAAGGCTGGGGCAATTGTGCGGCAAAATCTTATCTTCTCGTTGGGGGTGATGCTAACGCTTGTGTTGTTGACCATTGTCGCGCCCCTGGTTGTGCCGGGTTTTCGCATGCCCCTGCCGCTTGGGGTGGTCGGTCACGAAGGCAGCACGCTGCTTGTGGTAATGAATGGGCTGCGCATGTTGGCCGTGAGGGAATAGGAGATTGAGAGATTTGAGATTGCAGTTTCCCAATCTCTTAATCTCTTAATCTCTCAATCCTCCTATTACAAACCTCTCCATCGCCACCGCGGCCCCGTCCTCGAAGATAGATGGTGCAATCCAACGAGCTGCTGCCTTCACTTTTGCTGTGGCCTGCCCCATTGCCACGCCCATCCCCACACTTTTCAACATGGGAATATCGTTATCATTGTCTCCCACGGCCAGCACTCGCTGGGGTGCAATGTGCAGCCGTTCCAGCAAATGGAGCAGCCCAGAGCCTTTGTCCACCCCGGCGGCTGTACCTTCGATGAGAAGGGCATGGGTGCGGGTCATCAGCATGGTGGGGCCAAACTGTTCCTGGAGCAGCGGCGTCAAGTCTGGCTCGCTGCTGGCATCGTTGACAGAAATGAACTTCAGGGGTGGATGATCGCTGGCCGCCAATAGAGTACTCAGATTTGGCTGGATGCGCCGGGGCGTGC
>JAHEML010000067.1:0-978 GCA_024643705.1 Caldilineaceae bacterium
ATCGGAACAGTTGCGGGGATCGTAGGCTACCTGGCTGGCAACACTCAGATTCGCATTGAAAATGAGAGGTGTCATCGTCGGGTTGTCGTCATCGTCTACAAAGGGTTTGCCGTCAATGTCCAGCAGAATCGCTTCGACACGTTGGCTGAGGGTACGGCTATCCAGCGTCCACCGGCATTCGGCAATGCCCTGGGCATCGGTGGCGACAATCACCCGCCGCTCGGGCGTGCCACCCGATGCCTCCAGCCGGCCCGTGCCCCGCAGAATGCGGAACGCAACCTGCGCGCCTTTCACCGGCCATTGCCCATTGCTCACACCCACCTGTAAGGGTTGGGGCACAGCCTGGCTTGGCATTGCCTCCTGGCCGTCGCCCCCTACATGGAAAAAGCGCACCATCTCGGTCAGCGGTGGGAAGATGTTGCGGCAATCGGTCAAGCGCGCCCACACCTCGCCGTCGAAATCGAAGAGCGCCAACCGGCAGAAGTGATGCTGGATGCCCCGGGGTAACAGCGCAAGCGGGGCTGGGATTGGGGCATCATCCTGGGGCCATTCGATCTCTCTGGTGGCCGTGCGCGCCGGGATCGTCCAATAGTCACCCGTGTGGTAAAGGCCAGGGTCCAGCTTCACCTGCACACCGCTTTCCAGTTCGATCCAATTGTCGGCTGCGGTCAGGTCTACGCTGATCTCGCCCACATCGCTGGGCATATCCCAGCGGCGCACCTTGGGATTCTGGGGGAAATTGTCCATATCCACGGCTGTGCCACCAGGATTGATGACCAGCACATCGCCTTCGATGGTCTGAATCTGCACCAACCGGCCCGGCAGGCCCCGCAGTTCGCGCACATCGTCGGTCAGCTCCACCCAATCATCCGCGGCAAAGCCCAGCACCTTGTCCCGCCCGGTACTCTTAACCGTGATCCGGTTGGGGTTGATTGAATCCTGGCCCAACCAGGCCGAGACGACCGATCCATTCTCCCG
>JAHEML010000067.1:988-9956 GCA_024643705.1 Caldilineaceae bacterium
ACTTGATGGTGATCTTGTTTGTGGAGATGATCCGATGCACCTCCACCCGGTAGAGTTGGTTTTCCAGCCCGCGGTAGCCTGCCTGGGCCGGGACAATGCACGGATCTGTTTCGCCCTCTTCGGCTTCGGCCTTGGCAGTCAGACGCCCTGTGCTGGCCTGGGTGATCGTGGACCACAAGGGGAGATCACTCCCGCAATTTGGCTTTACTTTGCCCTCAACCTCCACTGGCATCAGTTTGACCTGCCAGACCACTTTGGATCGGGTGGCGGTGTCTGGCCCGCCCAACGCCACCTCGCGGATGGCTGGGTCTTCCAGCGCGCTGATGTGCCGCTCCCACACATCCAAGTAGGCCAGGTAGACGCCAGCATCCAGGCTTTCGCCCTTTGGTGTCAGAATGTCTGCCAGAGTGTCGCTGGGCAGTGGGGGCAAGTCGGGCTGTTGCAGGATGGCAACAGCGGCCTCATTTTCCACCAGAAGCCCGTCTACATAATAGCGACCCGGCGAAATGTGCAGCGCGCCGTCGCCAGCGTTCACGTCGATCAGGAAACCAGCTCGCGGGTTGCCATCGGCATCTTTGCCCGCGGGGCCACCGCACGAACCGATGACATCGCGCCGGGTCGTCCGATCCCAGTGGGCCAGAATCTCCATTTCTTCATTCCAGTCAGCGTCCACATGGACGCGCCCCTGCTGCCAGCGTACACTGCTGTAATGATTCGTTTTGTCGAATGTTGAGCGCGTTGTATCACCCTTCATGCTGTCCTCCTTGGAGCGTTACGTGACGGAGCGTTACGTGACATAGAAGATACCTGCTTCCAGCCCAAAACGCAGATATTCTTCCAGCGCGGTGCGCAGGTTTGCTTCTCGCTGGGGTTGTTTCAACTGGTTGAAAACGCCGATCTCCGCACCATCTTCGCCGCCTGTGCGAATTTCGTGGGCGATTGTGCGGCTAAACTGGCCGTAGCTAGGTTCGCCATAGCGAACGGATGTAAATGTGGGCGTGACACGTGTCTCCACCGCGGCCCGCTCGCCATGCGTCAGTGCGTCCACTGTGGTTCCCTGGCTTTCGGCATAAGCATCCAGGGCCAAATCGGGCTGGCAGTGGTGGCGTCGCGGCACCTGGGAACCCCGGGGCACAAAGCAGAACCGGGTACAGCCGCTCTGCCGCCGTTGGGCCACCACCGGCTCGGTAAAAATTGTCTCCGATGCCAACGCCAGCTCGCGCACGGCCACCGACCCGAAAACCGTCACCCGATCCAGGGTCGTCTTCGGCCCTGGCTCACCCGCGTTGTTGGCGGCAATGGCCGGCTGCTCGTCCTGGGGTGAATCCACGATACTGTCGTAGACACCTAGCTCTGTCATCGTTTCGGGCAGACGCAGGCCACCGACAATGCAGCTATCGATCTGGATGCCCAATGCGGGGTTCGGCTCGTCGACCACAATGCTGGGTAGGTCTGGCTGCCGGGGTGTGCCGTCTGTGCTCAACCCCCGGCCAGGCACAAGGGTGCAGTGGGCCAAGTGCAAATCCTCCAGGCTGTCCAGCCCAATGTGTATGCCGCCTTCGATCAGCAGCCCATTGAGCATCAGCGCGGTTTCGTTGCCATCGCCGCCGCTAATGTCTAGCATGCCCAGGGGTAGGCCCCCGTTCAGCAAACGCAGCAGTGGCCGCTGCCCATCTTCGGCCTGAATCACCAAGCTCTGCCCTGTGCCCAGGGAAATCGAGAGTTCTTCGGCATAGGTTCCGCTATCTGTGATTGTGAGAATCCCATCGTCTTGGCCGCTGCCAGCCCAATCAGCCAGGGCAGCGCTGATGGTATTGAAATCCGCGTCTGTGTCGGTCTGGTCAACCGTTTTGGACCAAATGTCGAGACTGGTCGCGGTTGCCAGAGAGTCGTGTCGTCCGTAGGGGCCGCCGCCGATATCGCTGCTAAAGCCGTATACGTAGCTAACTTCCAAAGCGGTGGGCAAGGTGACGCCATCCAGGATCACCAGCCGCCCCAACACCGGGTCTACAGCTACTTTGGTGGCAAAGTTGCCCCCGCCGCTCTTGGGGAATGTTTGGCTGATCGGGCGCGTCCAGGTTGGGTCTTCCCAGCCGGTCAGGTCGCAGATCAGAATCTCCTCCGGCAAAAGTGCATTCTCAGTGTGGTCGACAAATATCTGCAACACGGGCTGTTTGCCAAAATAGGCGCTGTTTGGGCTGGTCCCGGCCATCACTTCATCTCGATAGGCTTCCAGATCATCGTAGAGTGCCCGGCGGCGCAGACGATCCGGCACATTGATCTCTTCGGCCAGATGGGTGATCTCGGTTTCGGTCTGGGGGCGATTGAAGAGGGGCGAATCGTGGCCCAGCGCGCTCATGGTGTAGCGCCCGTCGTCCGGCTCGGCTATTGGCTGGGGCGTACTGCGGGTGAGATAGTAGGGTTGCAGCCGCCAAAGAAAGAGACCAATGTTGGGAATGTTGTATTTGCCCCGGCCTATGCCGATGCGCCGCACCTCCGCGGTGTGCGTGGCTGTCTCGAAGGGCGATCCAAGCAGTTGCATGGGGTTGGCCTGGCGCAGGTCTGGTGTGCCCAGGCTGTTCATGCGGATGTGGTTGAGGTGCTGATTGGTTGCAAGGCGCTCGAAAAATTCCACCGCGCGGGCAGGCCAGCCGGTGACATCCCGCGCAAGTTGCTCCAGCACGGGGGCTGTGCCTTTGCGCCGTCGATAGCGCAGGGTGTTGGCAACATAGGCGCGCAGGCTGAAGATGCCCGCGCTGCCAATGGTGTGCAGGTTGCGCACCCCCAGCAGATCACCGATATAGGGGATCACCCATTCGGCGCTGGTCTCGACGAACCAGTCGGCGTAAAGGTCGTCCATGTCCCGTTCCAGGCGCTGGAACTCTTCTTCCAACACGGACATGAGCGCCCGTAAGGGTTCGCCCTCTTCGGTGTCCCGGATACGGTAGATGGCTGGGAGTAGGTTGTAGAGGCGTTCGTCGGCTGTACTGGTCACCGTGTTCGCTCCCGATTCGATAGTTCAAGCAAGAAATGGCTTATGCCGTCTTCATGGTTAGATAGATGCCCGCTTCGTTCAACGTTAGCAATTCGGCGGGAAGAATGGCCCCCTCTTTGCGGTGGGCTGTTTTGGCAGACAATACCGGGGATTGTTTGGTTTTACCCCCGGTCGGCCCACCCGGCAACAGGCGGGTGGGCTGACCCACGCTGCCTTTGCCCAAGAAACCGACCATCTGCGCCGATAGCTTGGTGGGCCACAGGGCAACAACGGGTGTGCCTGCTGCCGTGGTCGCGTAGAGCGCATCCAAATCAACCGCGATCACGCCTTCAACTGTATGAATTGTGCTGAGAATCTCCGCGGATGTGACTGGCTCGCCAAAACTTCGCTCTTCGAAGGCGAAAGCTGCTTGCAACACAGCTTCGATTTCGGCCTGAACCTCCTCAGCCAGATAGCTTTCGTCGTAGATGACAGTGGCTTCCAGGTAGAAGGTCAAGGGGGTGTAGTTGTCCAGCAGGACGGTTACGCTGGGGTCGCGGGCAGCGTCGATGGCATCTGCCAGCATCTCCAGCTTGTCAACCGAGACTGGATCGCCATCTTCATCCGCCAGGGTGATATGCACCAGGCTGCTCTCCCCGTTCCACAGGCTGACAGCCTGGGCTTTGCCGATCCCGGCGAAGGCCCGGGCAAAGTCCTCGAAGTCCCGCAATGAGACGATGCGATCCAGGGTCAGCACAGTCAGTGGGGCGTTGGTGCGGGCATCTTTGAGCTTCTCCGGGTCCGATGCGCCCGTGGCTGGCACAGGGTTGTTCACGCTGCGGATGCCAAAGGGGCGTTTTTTTAGCAGGCTTAGGGCGTTTGCGCCTACTTCTCCCTTGCTTCCAATGCCAAAGCGGTAGGTGGCCTTGACATTTTCCTGGCCGGTGGGGAGCCGTGTGCCGCTCTTGCCATCCCCAAAAATCACGGTTGCTTTGGCGTCGTCGTCGATGCGTACGATATAGTTTTTGTCGCTTCGTGTTTTGCCATAGAGCGAAGATGCCGCCTGCCACAGTACGTTGTTCACCCGGATTTCCAGGCTGTTTTGCGCGCCGCTGGCGGTAGACGCCGAGACATAGGTCAGGGGCGATTGACGCAGGGTAAAGCGCTGGTGCGCCAGCGCGCCGCTACCGCTGCCCAGCACCTCGCCTGACACGGTTTCGCCGTGGGTTGCTGCCACCACATTGGCGTAGATACTCACGGTGGAGCGGACATAGTCGTTTTTCAGAGAATCCTTCAGCCGCAAGGATGTGTAGCTGTCAGCTTCCAGCAGCGGCTCGAAAAAGGCGACTTCGCTCACCGGGTCGTCATCATCTTCGTTCAGCTTGCCGCTGATGATCAGGGGTTGACCCTTTTGCAGGCCCGACACCGGCGCGGAAAGCTCGATGGAGTTGCCTTTGACCGTGGTTTCCAGGGGCTTTTCGGCCCGTGTTAATTCCTCGGACACCGCCAACACTGTGGCCGTGCGTCGGCCAAATTTATCCAGGCTCTCTGTGGTGTCCAACGTCACGCGGGTTGTCTTGCTGGAAATGGCAAAGTCGGTCTGGGAGCTGGTGACCACAGGGTTGACCCGGTAGAGTTCGGTGTAGTCGTCGTCGGTGAGCGCGATCCAGGAAAATGCCAGGATTTCCGGATGATCGCCATCGATGTGGAGCAGGTTCGACTTGGTGTCCAACCCCATGGTGGGCCAGTCGCTCCCCCAGGTTGCGACAACATCTGACACATCGTTTTTGTATGCTTTTTTTACATCCAAGGCCATTGCTTTCCAGTTGGGCGCGTTGTGGCCGAAGATCGCCAGCCGTTTGCGAAAGACGAAGACCTTGGCGGTCGCGTCGGCTGCTGGCGGAATGAGCGCCTTGCCAAAGCGTATCCAGCCCAGCCCCTCTTCCCAGCCAACCAGGGTGTAGCCCTCCTCGCGAAACTCCTCTACACTGCTCAGCAAGCGAACATCCCAATTTTCATTGCCGGGTTTGTTTTCCCGTTCAGGCCCCACAATCAAAATAGCATCTCCCGGCTCCAGTTGCAGGTTTACCCCTTGCAAATACAACTTTTTGCCAAAACCGGCAATGGGATGATGCTCTGTCTGCTTGGGCGTGAGCCTGTTCCATGCCATCTGAGCCACAAACTCTTCGGCTGTCTCGAAGGTCTGGGGCAGCTCACCCTCTTTGGCGGGGATGCTCTGCACCTGGGTTCCCGCTTTAACCGTTGCAACATCCGGCGTGCTGTCGCTGGTGTCTACCGTAAAGGCCAAGTAGGTGCTGGCCGCTACACCGGGGTTTAATTCGTAGCCGATGGCCCGGGCCAGTTCCAAAATGGAGCGGCGCTCAATGGCTGTGCGCAGAAAGCCTTCGTTGGCGATGCGCTCCTGGTAAAAAGTGAGGACATCCGCGGCAGTGGCCCACGCATCCAGCAAGGCGATGGATACATCGTCGGTGGCCCGGGTGGTGAGCTGGGAGAGAGGCCGCGCGCCCGCGCTGGGGCCGGACGAAATTTCTTGCCGCGCCAACTCGGCCAACATCCGCCGTAAAAATGCGGAATGGGTGCCGATCCGGTAATTCAGCGCGGTCTGGCCGGGCCGATTGACGTGACCCGGCTCTTCGACACCTGTTTCGCAGCAGCCACAGTCAGAAAGAAGCGTAGAGTTGGTGGATTGAGTCATGAAATGAACCCCGGATGCAACTGAATTACCTCAAAGTCCAATAAAAAGTCGAATAATCTCAAAGATACCCCGGTATCTATAAGCCGCCCTGCATAATCAATTCGATCTTGCCGTTCTCTCGCTGGCTTGGGTCGTTGTCCAGTCGGGCGATCTCCAGTCGGCCCAGGTCGATCTGCCCCTTGTCAAACTCGCCGTGGGCCGACTCGCCCCAGCGTTTGAAGAGATTGGGCGACTGATCCGACGTGTCGATCCAGCGTACACCGGTCACCTGCATGGCCGCTGCCACAATCTGGCTCAGGTAGACGGGCTGGCCGAAGGTGAAGTTGTCGGGATGGAAGAATCCCCGGCGGCCATCGGGCAGATCCCGATTGCTGAAGACCTCCAATAGGGCCTCTTTCACATCGCTGCGGAAATAGTTCGGCTCTACACAGACGACAAACGCCAGCTCCAGGGGGACAAAACGGGGGCCGTCGATCTCCAAATCCTGGCCCGCCAGACGGAAACGCTCCAAAAAAAGACGCAGATCATCCTCGAAGGCCGGGTCCACAGGCAGGCCACCCATCCGATCCACAGTCAGAAACATGGTGTGCCAACTGCCTGTCCAGCGCCGGGTTGCCTTGGCCTTTTGCACCTGGGGATGACGCTCGGCCACCGCTGCATAATCTTCTTCGGTGACGGCCCGCTCTTGGGTGCGGAAAGCCTGGGGCGCATATTGGCGAACCTCTTCCAAGGATTCCGGGTCTGTGCCGCCCAGGGCAGCCAGGGGATTTGTCACCCCCGTCACCCCTTCGCCGGTGACCACATGTGCCAGCGCGTTAGCGCCGATGTTGCCTGCCGTGCCGTTGCCAATGCGATAACTGGCGGTGAGTTTTTCGGAAAGCAATGGCTTGCGGCCAAAGATGCCATCCCCAAAGCGTAGGTAGGCCCGGCCATCATTCTCGGCCTCCACCACAAACTCGGTGGCAAAGCGCCCGCTGGCAAGCAGGTCCCGTTGTGTGATCCACTGGGTTCCGTTGCCGCCCAACTCGACTGCGGGCAGGGCCTTGCGCGGGTCTTGCTGCACAATCACCGTGGCCGCTTTGTTGCGGGCTTCGTCGTGGTCGTAGCCCGTGCGATAGGTGATGTTCGATTCATTCAACCGTGGCCGGTAACGCCGGTGGCTGGCGGGCGACGGGATGGTCTCCCCGCTGATTGTGCGCCCGTAATCGGCCAGGACAATGTTGCCCAAAGCAACGCTGACCGGCTGTTTGGCCGGGTCGCCGGGTTGTAGGTCTTCTGGCGCTATCTCGACCATATGCAAACAGAGCGGGAATGGCAGCGCATCTTCGGCCATCCAGCCAATGTTGGTGACAGGAACCGGATTGGCATTGGGTGGGTTGGCCATCTGACCACCCAGGGGGTCTTCGCCCGGCGTCACTCCTGTCAGCCGCACCGCGTGGCGATGGGCCAGGTTGGCGTCGGCCCGTTTGCCGGTTTCGACACCCCATTCTTCGACAAAGATGAGAACATCACCCGGTTTCAGATCGGGGAAATGGCCGGACAAAGTCGCTTGGGTTGCGCCTGTGGGCAGGCAACATTCTTCGTCGCCCCAGGTGTAAAAGTTCAGCCGGTTATTCTCCGGTGTCAACGTGGCCCGGTGAATGGTTTCAAAGACGACGGGCTGTTGGTTCATGGCCTGGTCCAGGGCAGACGAATTGGGTGCAATGGTGGCTCCCTGTCCGCTGATACGGGTGAGCAGTTGGGTTCCGCGACCCAGGGTGGCGTTGGCTCCCACCTGAAAATGAACCCAGGTGCGGGCGTTGCTGCCATCGTGCATGGGATAGTCCAGCAGCCGGGCGTGCCGCCTGATGGATGTCCGGCGGCGGGCCGTGTCCAAATAGGCCTCGGTGGCGACCCCATCCTGAAAATAGCTCAAATAGTCGGCAGCATAGGCCATCACCTCAACCAGGGCAATGCCCACGTCCGCCGGGTTGCGTTCCTGCCAGTCGGGCAGAACCACAGAGAGCCGATCCAACATTAGCTTGCGGAAGCTGGCAAAGTCTCTGGCCAGATAGTCGATCACCGGTTCATCGGCAAGCTCTGGTGGGCAGACCTCTTCCACTTCGCAGTCGAACTCGGTGGGACATTCGACTTTGAAAGAGAAGTCCACCTGGGAGAGGATTGGGTCGAAGTCGGTCGGTGGTTTTTCGCTGGTGGGCGAAAGCAGCAGACGCAGGGTGTAGACGGAAAAATCGCCATCCGTATTGGCACGCACAACCAGGATTTGATCCGCGTCAGGCAGCGCCAGGAAGAAATCCTTCTCGGCCAGGGTGATCTGCCCGGCAGCCACGAGCGCGTCCGAGGCTTCCGATGCCCGCAGAACCCATTCCGCTTTGACGCTTTTCACGCGCACGCCGCCGTCGATGCGCACGTTGTTTTCGCTCAAGCCCCAGGGCGCTGGCTTGAGCATACGCACCAGCAGAGTCTCTTGGGGTGCTGTGCCTGGGGGTGCGTCGTTATCCAGCACCTCCAGATAATCGATGCCGTTGAGACTAAGCGCAGAATCCCGCAATATCTGGCGTCGTTTTTCGTTGTTGCAGACGTATCGAGTGCCCATCGGCTGGCCTTAGACCTCTCGGCTAAACTGGGCGACGGCCCGTTGCTGGTTGCGTCGCACAATGTATTGCACTGTGATGTGCAGCGTCGATTCCTGGCTTTCCACATTCACTGCTTCCACCTTGATCACCTCGCCCAACCACTGTTGCAGCGCGCCCTGAATGGTGAATTCGGTGGCCGCGGCCAGTTCCGGGCTGTTGGGCGCAAAAAGCAGTTGCATCACCCCTGTGCCAAAGTTGGGCCGGTTCACCCGCTCGCCCGGCGCCGTGAAGAGCACTTGCTCGATCATGTGGCGGATGTGATCCTCGGTGGATGTGGTGGCGGTTCGTCCCCGCTCGTCAATACGAAAGGGATGGTGAATGTTCATTTCACGTTCCTCTCACCCGAATTTGGGTGACAACGATGTTGAGCGGTACGCCGTTGGGTACGGTGATAGCCTGGCTGTCCTGGAGCAAGACGGGCAGCCCCCCCGCTCGTACACGCACAGCGCCTGTGATCCAGTTGGCGGTGACACAGGGCAACGGGCTGCCTGCGGGTGTGACAAAAGGGCAACCGGCCACTGTGTAGGGCGCACTTTGGGTAACAATCGGCTGACCACCCACCCGCACCCGTGGAAAGGGGGCGGCGGGCTGTGCCTGCCCAGCATGGCTGCAAAGGACGGTCGCGCCTTGATGAAGGAGAAA
>JAHEML010000744.1 GCA_024643705.1 Caldilineaceae bacterium
TGGGGTTAACCATGGGCTACCGCTCTGGCGAGTTTTCCATCGTCTATCCGGTGGCCCGCGCTCTACCTGTGCTGGCTCTGGCTTTGCTGGACATTGCCCGTGGCCGCCCGCCTTCGCCCCTGGGCTGGCTGGGGATGGGGCTGGTGACTGGGGGTTGTCTGCTTGCGCCACTTTCTTCTCTGCGTGGGGTCAGCCGGGAACACTATCTAAACCGGACGATCTTTTGGGTGCTGGTGACAGCCGCGGGGACGGTGGGTTATAGCAGTATAGATAAAATGGCACTGGAGATGCTGCGACCTGGGCTGGGCAGCGCGCTGCGCTACGGGGTGTTGCAATGGCTGCTGACCGTGCCTTTCCTCTGGCTCTTTCTACGCTTTTTTGCCCGGCTGCCGATGGTTTTGGGGAACAAGCACGACTGGCGCAGGGCTGCCCTGGCAACCCTCTTTATTTCCAGCGCCTACACCCTTATTTTGTGGGTCTACCAGATGATCCCCCAGGCCAGCTACGTGGTGGCTCTGCGCCAGTTCAGCATCGTCATTGGCGTTGTCGCGGCCATCGCCATCTTCCACGAACCGGCTGCCAAGCTGCGTCTGACCGCGGCGCTGGTGATTACTGTGGGTGTGGCCCTGGTGGGTTTTGCCTAGCAAGTTGATCATACTGCTGTCGTGTCATGCGGGAAAGCAGCGTCGCGTCGCCATGATGGACAACCTCCCGCTCGAAGACGAAGCCGACTTTTTCCATCACTCGTTGGGAAGCGAAGTTTGTTGTGAGGGTAAAACAGACCAGATTATCCAGGTTCAGCGAACCGAAACCCACATCCACACTGGCCTGGGCAATCTCGGTTGCCAGCCCTCTGCCCCAATAGTCGGGCAATAGGGTGTAGCCCAACTCGATCTCCCACTTGCCGCCGATTTCAATCCCTTTTAATCCAGCCCGGCCTGCGAAGTCACCGCTGACCCGGTCGCGAAGAAGCCACAGACCGAAGCCTTCAGATTCCCAGTGGGCGATATAGTCTTGCAAATTCTGGCGGGTTGTCTCGTCTGAACGCACGCCGCCCAGGGTTGCCATCACCACCGGGTTCTGGTGAAGGCGGCAGAGCAGATCGTAGTGATCTGGGCGAAAACGCTCGGCGGTTAGACGATCGGTGTAGATTGTATCGATGGGTTGCATGGGAGAATTGTTTGCGAGGCGGACAGGGAAAGTGGGCATTCACCCGTTGATCAATTCCCGGCGAATGGTATCAAGAACTGCAAAAATGTGTATCGGTTCGGTTGACTCCACGTTATTTTCTTCGCCACGATGCATGTGATGAGGAAAGTTGGGCAGTGTTGGATAATGCAGCGCATTGTCCCAACGGCAGATGAGACTGTGATTTGCATCTGACCAGTGATAACTGTACGTAACGGGGGAAATGCTGCTATCGGGCGCAAGTCGAACGTATTCGGAAAATTCCAAGTGGTTTTCATCAATCAGTACAACTCTGACCCGTAGATGGGCGTCGTTTGGAGTCGTTCGCTCGCGCACAATATGGAAGCTCACCACAATTTCTTCGTCTATCAACCGTTCTTTGACAGTGCTGATATATTCGTCAATTGTCACGATAGTGGTTCAGCCAGTAATAGATGGATACGTTCGTTCAAACCGTCAGCCATCTGCGCCAGTGAAGCCCAGTCGATGTAATCCATCCGATCATCCGTTGCGCCGGAGTGAAACAAACGGACAAATTCGTCGGTTGACATCTGGTACTGACTCTCAAACCCGCGTAAATCTTCTTGAATCTGGCCAAGTTGCTGGCGCGCAATATCGGCTTCGTAAGCAAACGCTTTATCAAGAGTCCGCTCCAACAAAAGGCTTGCCTGACCATTCTCATAAAGACGAGCCAACCGAGACAGTCGCTCGGCTGTCGTCTGTGATTTGATTGCGACGGACATTTCGCTCGATCTCCTCAACCACAACTTTAGCAGATTTATCTAGCAGTATACCACAAGCAATGGCGTGCAGCGCCACCATTTCTCCCACGTCTCACGGGTACACCCCACCTAAAACAGCGACAACTGCACCTGATCCGGTTCCGGTGGGCGCTGGCGATGGTGGGCAGCCTGTACTTCCAGCAGCGCCGTCTCGATGTCGCCCACAAAGCGGGAACGGGGATTCTCCTGCCCCTGACCGTAGAGGAAACGCCGCCCAGCGTGGATCAAGGCCAACTTTTGGCGGGCACGGGTCATGCCCACATAAAAGAGTCGTCGCTCCTCCTCCACGTCGGCAGATTTGCCTGCCTGCGTTCCAGGTGGAAAATAAGGCAGCAGCCCTTCCTCGCAACCCACCACAAAGACCACCGGAAACTCCAGCCCTTTGGCCGCGTGCAGGGTCATCAGCGAGACCCGATCGGCGCGTGGATCGTAGTAGTCGACTTCGGAATGGAGCGCGGTTGATTCGAGAAAGCGACGCAGGGAATCCCCGAAAGGTGTGGCCCGACGCAGCAGGCGCTCGATTCGCTCGCTCTCCCCAGGCGCAAAACCGTCCGCTCGTTTCTCGGCCAGAAAAGCGACTACCCGCTCTATTTGCGCGGTGATGGATGAAAGGGCCGATAATTCTTGGAAAAGGGTGTTTAGGATGACGTTCGACGTTTTGGAAAAGTCGAGCTTCTCGGTGTCGCCGTGTCCCAGGGGCAAACTGCGTCCCAGCACTCGTTCCGCG
>JAHEML010000068.1:0-4635 GCA_024643705.1 Caldilineaceae bacterium
GTTTATGATGCGCGATCAATACAGACTGACGCATCTTCGAGATGACGCGTCAATATATTCAGGTTACTTTGTGAAGAACTTCACCGGACCTAGAGCCTCATAATCGCTAGGTCACTGGTTCAAGTCCAGTCATCGCCACCTGAATGCTTGATACGGGAGTAGTACTTAAAAAGTCGGGCCACTTTGGCTCGGCTTTTTTGTTAGAAATTCATCTTCTCTGTAATTCTTCTGCTTTATTGTATCGTGCGTGATGGGGTAGTCGTTAGAAATAACCTGGCTCTCTGGGAATTCAAGTGGTCAGCCAGATCAGCGCTGATTGAGTAGACTGGGGGGTGTTTCCAGACGTATGGAAATCTAGCGGGCCACCACCTGCAATCCCAAAGAACCAATAATCTCGCCAAACTTGCCGTCCTACGAGTGGCGCAGTTGCATTAAGAATGCATAGCAAGAATAGGCTATCGCAGGATGACAGGCAAGAAGATTTTGATCCTATCCGACACCGGTGTGGCTGTTGCCGTGGGTGTGTGGGTGACTGCGCCTGGCGTTACCGGCGTATTGGTAGGTGTTCGGGTTGCTGTAGGTGTTTGGGTTGCTGTAGGTGTTTGGGTTGCTGTAGGTGTTTGGGTTGCGGTGGGCGTATGGGTGGCTGCTCCCGGTGTCACTGGTGTATTTGTAGGCGTTCTCGTGGGGGTATTTGTGGGAGAATGGGTCGGTGTGGCTGTATTGGCGGCCAAAGACGGATTCCAGTATCCCCCCTCAATCGTATACGGTCCCCCGTCCAAGCGTCCAGCGTCGGGCTGGCCGATGGAACCAGATACGGAATAGATTCCCCCGGCAGAGGTATCCCCGCCCCCGTCGGCTGTCCACCAGTCGACTGTATATCCTCCCGCTGCCAAACCCACCCCGACTACGATAAGGACGGCGAACCCCACAAAAGAGACAAATGGAAGCGGATGTTTTGTATGCTTCGTCATTCTCGATCTCCTATTGAGGGTTGGCCATCCACGACGGCCGTTTGCAGAGAACGGACACTACCACCTGTGTCCCAAGCCAGCTTGGTCTCTGCTGTGATTAAGCGGGTTGAGAGCAAATCACCTACATTGACTGGGTAGGACCCTACCGGGGGATGATCTGCTTGCCGAATTCGTCGGGTCTCGACTCGTCGTCGATGCGTATCTCGGCCCGTCCATCGACCACACCTACAATCGACAGCCGAGCCAAGCAACAGTGGAAACAGGCACATGAAAAGTGGGGTGGCAATGAGTAATCTTGAGGGAGACATAGCAATTTCTTCTCTATTTGTCACAATCAGTTTTCGCATACAGGGTGTTCGATTGTGACCAGTCTACCATACGATATTCGATGGAGGAATCGCCTATTTTTCGTGCTTTTCACATACTGTCGCGGTTTCGCCACCACCGATGCCGTAACCCACATAGATGCTATTGCCAGACGTACGATTAAGAGTCAAAACGCAAAGACACCCGGCCATCAGTGCGCCGGGTGTCTCCTTTTTTGTACTTGTACTTGCGACAGGTTAAGGGAAAGGGTTTTTGTTGCCCCAAACCTGATTGGACACCCAGTGAAGGAAAAACGGCCGAAAATAAACAAGAAACCACTACCATTTTGGTAGTGGTTTCTCTTCTGACACTGCTCATTTAGCTCCTCGAGTTGGACTCGAACCAACAACCCTCCGGTTAACAGCCGGATGCTCTGCCGATTGAGCTATCGAGGATCGGCGTTCTGCGCTGTGTAGTATACGGTTTTTGGCGGGTATGTCAAATTTGAAGGCATAAAACATGAAACGTGACCCGTGAAACGTATGATTTAGCGACATTTTTACGTCTCACGAATCACGTTTCTGGCTACAAAATCAATCCACCCACCTTCCTTGGGTTAACCCAAGTAGTCCCGCAATTTGCGGCTGCGCAGGGGATGGCGCAACTTGCGCAGTGCCTTCGCTTCAATCTGACGCACTCGTTCCCGCGTCACGTTGAACTCTTTGCCCACATCTTCCAGGGTGCGGCTGATACCATCTTCCAACCCAAAGCGCATGATGAGAACCTGCCGCTCCCGGTCGGCCAACTGGTCGAGAATCTCCTCCATCTGCTCTTTGAGCAAACGGCGACTGGCTGCGTCCACCGGGCCAGGCAAGCTGTCATCTTCGATAAAATCGCCCAGATAGCTGTTTTCTTCCGAACCCACGGGCGTGTCCAAGCTGAGCGGTTCCCGGCTCAGACGCTGTATGCGCTGCACTTTGGCCGACGCCCTCTCCATTTGATGAAGCAAATCCCCGGTCAATTCCTTGCCGTTGCGCATGGCCTTGCGGATGTCCTCCACCTCTTTGGGTTCCAGAAACTCCATATCTAAGGCAATCTCTTCGGCGGTCGGTTCCCGGCCCATTTCCTGCTGCAAGCGCCGTTGAACCCGCACCTGGCGGTTGATGGTTTCCACCATATGCACCGGGATGCGAATGGTGCGGGCCTGATCGGCGATGGCCCGGGTGATGGCCTGACGAATCCACCAGGTGGCATAGGTGCTAAATTTGAAGCCCAGGGAGTGATCAAACTTTTCCACAGCCCGTAGCAGACCAACATTGCCTTCCTGAATCAAGTCCTGAAAGTTTAATCCTCGGCCAATATAGCGCTTGGCAACACTGACAACCAGGCGCAAATTGCTCTGGGCCAGATGATCCTGGGCCAGTTTCCCATCCCGGACCAGGCTGCGCAGGCGATCCAACTCGTCAAAGTCAATTTCGTCCAAAGGCACATCCACACCTTCGCCATCTATCTTTGCCAGCCGGGCCGTTGCCTCGAAGCCTAATTCCATGCGCTTTGCCAGAGAAACTTCCTCCTCCGCTGTCAAAAGGGCATGACGCCCGATCTCGCGCAGATACATTCGCACAGGGTCCAACACCTGGCTAACCTCGGCAATGTCCTCGATCACTTTTTCAACCGGAACATATTGTTCTTGTTCGATTTCTTCTTCTAGTTTTAGGTCCCTGGCAATGCGCGGAAGAGGTGCACTATCATCATCTTCTTCGTCCTCTTCAATATCCGCCAGGACATCTTCTTCCTCGTTGGCCTCACCCATGTGGATATATTCATCCAGCTCGCTTTCGCCAGATGAAGCTCCTGGGCGGCGACGCTGGTTGGGGGTTTCTTTGGGCGACCTTTTCTCTCGTGTGGTCATCTTTTTCTCTCGTGATCGGGGGATCATCAGGCGGTACGGATGCCTTGTTCCTTGCGGGTGACGCCATAAGGCGTCCGATTGATGCTGGCTAGTACTTTGTCCAAGTGGTGGCGCTCGCGGCGGTTGCTGTTGATAGAGGCTGAATAGCCAAGCCAAGCCTGCCGTTCACCGCTTTCATACGCATCCTTTTGAAGAAAGGTGATTGAGTCGAAAATTTCCCACAATCTATCTCGGCGTAGCCGAATCAGGTTTCTGACAATGGCTTCCCGGATCGAATCCGTGTCGCTGTCTGGCAAGGCCAGCGCATGCAATGTCAAGTCGGTCAACGCATCGTGCAGGTCTGGGTTCAATGATTCCTGAAAATGGGCCAGGTCCCAAATCTCGTCGCCTGCCAAAAAACGCTTAAGTCCAGAAAAAATCTCCCGGTGTTGGATATCTTTCATATCTTCGGCATCCAACACCGGAATTTCCAGCTTTTCCGTCATTTCCGACAGCCAGATCAGCAGGTTTGGTTCAACCAACAACATCGACAACAGATACCGTTCGATCTGGGCGTTTTGGTCCAGGAAGGTCTTTGCCCCATTTTTTTTCTGACGTGGCCTCCGAACTCTACCGCCTATACCTTCATCTGGCGGCGATGGTTCTATTTCTTCGTCGCCGGTTTGTCCAATCGGTGGTGGCTCGGCTTGTTCATGCCACCGCTCTGCCTGTTCGGGCGGAATGGCCGGTGGTTGAGGTGTAGACCATTGAGATGGTGTCGCCTGCTGGGCCGAACGCTGGGCCGAATGTTGAGCCGAACGTTGGCGCACAGCACGGCTTGCTGCCTGCACCCGGTGGGCGATGGTCTGTTCGTCGATCTGAACCAGACGGCTCAACAATTGGGTATAATGTTGGCGTTCGATCTCGCTGCCCAGCTCGGCAATCAGGGGTGTCAGCTCCCCAACGGTCTGGGCCTTACCTTGCACGCTCTCCAGGTCTGTTTGGGCGGTGATCACGCTGATGTAAAAATCGACCAACGGTTGTGCGTTCGCTACAAGATCACGCCACAATTGGGCGTCCTGGCGCACAATGTCATCTGGATCGCGGCCTTCGGGTAAAGCGGCAATACGCAGATCTGCCGCCAGCCGCTCTTCCAAGCGCACCCGCCCATTGGGGGCGATCACCGGCTTTGTCACCCGTTGCAACGCCTGTCGGGCTTGGTTCAACCCCCGAATGGTGGCCTGTTGGCCCGCATTGTCTGCATCCAGCGCCAACACAAAATTGTGGGTGTAGCGCTGCAACTGCTGCAGTTGCTCTTCGGTAATGGCAGTACCCATACACGCCACCACATTGCCAAAGCCAAACTGCTGGGCGGCGATCACATCCATGTAGCCTTCAACGATCACAACCGAATCGGCTTCGCGGATGGCTCGATAGGCTTTGTCGAAGCCGTAGATCACCGAG
>JAHEML010000068.1:4645-9948 GCA_024643705.1 Caldilineaceae bacterium
ACTTATGAAAGAGGGGTGTCTCGGCTGTGTTCAGATATTTGGGTAGCGAATCATCCAACACCCGTCCACCAAAACCGATCACCCGTCCTTGCCGATCACAGATGGGAATCATCAGCCGGTTGCGAAAAGCGTCGTAATAACTGTCTCGCTCTTCGTTGTATTTGAGCAGCCCGGCCTTGTGTTGAAAAGCAAAATCGTAGCCCAGCCCAGCCAAATGATCCCGCAGGCTATCCCAACGGTCTGGGGCAAAGCCAATCTGGAACGATTCTGCCACCGCTGCATCGATACCGCGCTGGTGCAGATAATCCCTGGCGGCCTGGGCTGACGGGCTGCGGTGGAGAAGGTTGCGGAAGAAATGGGCGGCTTGGGCGTTGACCTCGTAGAGCCTCTCGCGTTCGTGGCTGTCGTCGTCGGCCTGCTCTTGTTGCAGATCTACACCGGCTTCTTTCGCCAGAATTTGCAGGGCATCGCGAAAATCGACATTTTCCTTCTTCATTACAAAGGAAAAGATGTCCCCACCCTCGCCGCACGCCCCAAAGCAGTGCCACATGCCCCTATCTGGGGTTACCACAAAGCTAGGCGTGCGTTCTTCGTGGAAAGGACAGCACGCCTTGTATGAGCGCCCGGCACGTTTCAGTGGCACATAACGTGAAACCAGATCGACAATATCGATTCGCTCTTTGATATCATCTGTAACGCTCATTCTGCTCCTTACGGTTCAGTAGCGGTTTCGCCGTTACTGCGCCATAGTCAACATCACATTTTTCACAGGCCACACGCAACAAGGCTGGGGCATTATAGCCAGACTCTCAAGGGGTGTCAAAGGGAAGGATGCAATGGCTCTTGGCCATTCGTGACGTTGGTCTATGTCGGTCTGTCGGCCATTTGAGATAACGCCAGCGGGTAGAGAGCCTCGGCCTCGCGAAAGAGGTCAACCAGTTTCAGCGCCCGCATCATATTGCCTTTGCTCTGAATCTGCCCGCTAAAAAAGGCCTCTGTGAGTTTCTTCTCGCCTGTCCAAATTTGGTGAAGCAGTTCTGCTGGCATGGTCAATTCCAGGTCGGCGCTGCCAGGGCGTGGCCCAAAGAAGACTTCCAGCGGCGGCTGGCGACCGTCCAACAGAATTTCGGCCTCCGGCTCGACAAAACGCATCCGAACCACAAGGTTGCTGCTGGTAAATGTCTCGATATGGCTCGACTTCTGCTTGACACGATCGAAGACCGCTTGCAGAACAGAATAAAGTTCTTCCGCGTTGGCAAAGGTTGGCATAAAAAACCTGGGTGATTGTATGAGAATAGGGGCGCAGACAACATCTGCTATTATAGGGGCTGTACAGACGAGCGTCAAAGCGGCGTAGACCAAGGAACAACTACGGATTGCAGTCTTCCGGTGGATGATGAATAGTAGACAGGGAACCCAGATGAGCCAGAAAACGTTATGCTTGCCACAGGAAACGAAGTGTTGGTGCTCACTGGTGATGCCAATTGGCTGACTGAATCGGGTAGAATACTGGCAAACCCTGACAAAATGATCAACAATGATACCCACCGAATGCCATGTTTGCATGGTTGGGTTCGGTCTGGTATTCTCACAATGATTATGTGAATATGTGGGGAGGTAAAACCTATGCAATTGTTTCGACGTGAAAAACCCGAAAATGAATCAAAAATAGCGGATAGTGATCAGACGCCCAGCGCGGTCAACTGGTACGAGCGCGCCGAGCCAGAAAGCCCCCGTGTCACACCTCTGGTACAACAACCGTTACAACAACCGATACAACAAGATGAGTTTGCGGTTCAGGAGCGGACGCTTCCGCTTGCCGACAACCTCATCACCGCAGACCCCATGCCTACTATTTCATCTGTGATGAACGAACAAACCAGGAGCACGCCCACCATGAGCAACATCGCACGAGAAAATCTGCCCTACCCTGATCTGCCCGTGCAAGGCAGCACCCGACAGGCCCGCGCCACGGGCCAGGCCACCGTGATTGATGCCCAATCCCACTTCAACGGAAACTATCGCTCCGACTCCGATCTGATTATCGAGGGCGCCTTTGAAGGCGAGATCGAATGCAACGGAACCGTGACTGTAGCCCAAGACGCCACTATGTCGGCAACCGTGCGGGCACGTAATGTTATCGTAGCCGGTTCGGCCAACGGCGAAATCACCTGCGACGAACGCTTTAGCATCAGCGCAACCGGCGAAATGCGGGGCAAGGCCCAGGCATCCACACTGGTTGTCGAAGAAGGAGCCTTCTTCGAGGGCGAATTCCGGATGGGCAGCAGCTATTCCTCCGCCTCCCAATCCTCCAGCTATGGCGACTGGGAGTCCGCACGTCGAACACCGGTAGAATCCTCGATGGAATCTCCCGTGGAATATAGCATGAGTGTGGACGAGAGCGATTTGGCCGACCTGGATGAGATTGATTCCAGTGGCGCGGATCGACCATTTTCGGTGGATGATGTATGGGACGAAGGCAGTGAAGAAGACGATGGGGAAAGCGAACGCTGACCTCAAAATTGAACGCAGATGATGTGGATCGGGCGGATGGCCGCGGATCAAGACAGAATCTGTATCGTCCGTAGATACTGTTATAAACAAAACAGGGCCGGGACTTCGTAAAGTCCCGGCCCTGTTTTGTTTCCTCGTTTGGTCTTTACTGCTTGCTCCTGGTCGCCGCCACGACCATCAATGCCCCAGCAAGAGAAAAGAGCGCAAAAATGCCCAAAAACGAGTATTGAATCGCCACGGATGTGGAAGTGCGAATCGGGTCTTGGGGGTGCAGAACCAGGGGCGTCGTCAGATTGGACCAGGTGAACACGACCACCAGCAGCACTCGCAACAATCCCTTCAGCCGAACCCACACAGGCCAGCTTCCCCATATCTGCACGATCAGCGCCACACACAGCACCATCAGCGCGGATGTGTTGCGTGGTTCGGCCAAAAACACACCGCCCCAATTGATCGACGAAGCCAGCATACTGGACAGAAATCCCGCAGCGAAAAAGCCACAGGCTACCCAGCCCACAACCTGCGCCCACCCGTCCAGTCGGGCATCGTCGCGCACCAATACCAGCAAACCCAGTACACCACCAACCGTAAATCCAGCAATCCCCGTCCAAATCAGCCCCACGTGCAAATAGACTGAACGCATGCCTGTGCCCAGAGTCTTCTCTGCCGGAGCCAGCCAGAGCAACAAAACCACAGCCGCCGCCAATAAAGTGAATCCCCGCACCAGCCCCGCGGGGGAGCGCAACCTATCCAACATCTGCATGATGCCTCCATCAAAACTGTGCTGACGAAACATAAAATGTGAGATCGCTGACTTTTATCACGTCTTACGTTTCATGTATCTCTTATTCTATCCCTCGGCTGCCTTGTCCAAAAAGCCCGCGGCAAACTTCAAAAAGCGGTATACGTCGGCAAAATTACTGGCGATGCCCAACGAGACCCGCACCGCGCCCGCGCTCTTTTTCTGCTTGTCCAGGACAATCGCCTGGAACTGCGCTATTGTCATCCGTTCATCGTCCCGGAACGCTTCCCGCATTTCATCCGCAGTCAAGCCGTGGGCCAGTTCACCCGCGCCCGGGTTGCAAAAACAGCCTGTGCGCAGGGAGATATTTTCCCGGTTGGCAAGCTGCTCCACCCGGTGATAGTTCACCAGCGCGGCGTCGGGATCGTAAAAGTTAAAGGCGATTGTGCCACCTCGGCTCTCAGTGTCTGTGGGGCCGTAGATGCGCACCAGTGGTGCACCATTGCTGTGGCGTAACCCCGCCAATTCTCTGAGAAGCCAGTCGGTCAGCCCGGCCACCCGCTCGTGGATCAGTTCAATACCGATGGAATCGACGTATTCCAGCCCGATTTGGATGGCAGGCAGATTGAGATAGTCCACGGTGCCGTCCTCGTAGGCAGCTTCGCTGTCGGCCATGGTGTGCCCACACCCCTGCACCGAGGCAATTGTAATCGTCCCTCCGGCAAACCAGGGGCGACGCAGCTTTTTCAGCGCAGCTTTTTTCGCCAGCAGGCAACCTACGCCCGTGGGATAGCCAAAAATTTTGTAAAACGAGAGAGAGACAAAGTCGGGCTTCCAGATGCTCAGGTCCAGCCGATTGGTCGGCGTGAAAGCGGCGGCGTCCAGCAAAACGTCCCACCCTCTGGCCTGGGCCTGCCCGATCAGTTCCAACGGATGCTGCACGCCGGAAAAATTGGATTGGGCTGGGTAGGCAAAAAGATTGGCGTGACCCGGATCGGCCATCGCCAAAAACTCGTCCAACCGCTCCTGGCTGATGCGCAAATCCGGCGGGACAACGGGCAAATAGAGGACTTCGGCGCCCTTGGCCTGGGCAAACTCCCGGATGCCGTTGACCGAATTGTGGTTGTCGAAGGTGAGAATGTAGCGCCCGCCAGGCCCAAAAGGATACGCCTCGCCCACCAGTTTGAGCGCGCCGCTGGCGTTGGGGGTAAAAATGACTGTGTACTCCTCTGGCGAGGCACGGAAAAAATCGTAGACATAGGCTCTGGCTGCATCCACCAGATGGGTGGCAGCCATGGAGGTGGGATTGACCGAATGGGGGTTGCCGAAGACACCTTCCTGCAACATCTCAAAATGGCGGCGCACCTGTCCTTCGGCATAGAGGCTGCCCCCGGTGTAGTCCAGATAAACCTGCCCCTGGGTGTCCAACCGGGCATATTCCGTAGCCCGCAGCTCACGCAGACGAGAGGTGGCCCCATAGGATGGGTGCGCTTGCAAAAAGGCGGAGCGGGCCGCGCTCAATCCTTCGGGGCTGTACAGCGCAGGTGGGGATTGGGTGGCAACGGGCATGGGTGCAGGCATGGGTGCAGGCATGGGTGCAGGCATGGGTGCAGGCATGGGGCAGCATCTCCTTTGATGACGATTGGCGCCGGTCTGTTTCTACGCTACACTGTTCGGCAAAAGGCGTCAAGTTAGGGGACGCCTGATGGCTGACGACCGACAGCTGACGACCGACAGCTGTCGACCAATGCCATTGGTCGTCAGCCGTCCATCTTTGATCGTCAGTCAAACTCGACAAATTACCCAATAGGAGCGTGCTATGCAGATTCGTGAAGTGGTGGTGACGGGCAAGGAGCAGGTAGCATTGCAGATGGGCGAATTGGACGAGCGCCCTGGCGCAGGAACCTTGCTGATTGAGAGCGAATGCAGCTTTATCAGCTCCGGCACAGAGCTGGCAAACTACACAGCCAAAGACCCGGATGTGTTTGTGCCGGGCAAGTGGTGCAGCTATCCCTGGCGCTCTGGCTATGCCAATGTGGGCATTGTG
>JAHEML010000745.1 GCA_024643705.1 Caldilineaceae bacterium
GGCCCATGTTGTCGGATCTGCGGGAGAGCGGATCGATCGAGCAGGATGCCGACGTGGTATTATTTATTTACCGGGAAGATTACTATATTGAGGATACAGATCGGCAAAACATCGCCGACATCCTGGTTGCCAAACACCGGCATGGCTCCACGGGAACCGTCAGCCTCTTCTTTCGCAAAGAGCTGACCCAATTTCGCGATCTGGAGATTCGGCGCGAAGAATTGGATTATTAAAGGCCTATACAGGCAAAAGGAACAAGGGAAAGGCAAACGTGACGAATGTAACCATTCGTTAGCCCAATTCGACCCTTGCACACCGTACATGGCAAAGAAACTACCTGGCTTTATTGGATTCCCAGAAAAACAGCGTGCTGTGGTTGTACCCGACAGCTTCTTCGTCGATCTCCTACCCCAGATCGATGATCTGGCCGAGCTAAAGTTGACTGTGTACGCCTTCTGGCTGCTCAACGAGCAGAGCGGCGATCTGCGCTATTTGGCTGGTGATGATCTGCGGGCCGACGAGCGTCTGCTCGCCAGCCTGAGCCTGGAAAGCGACTTGCGCACACCCCATGCCACCCTGGAAGATGCTTTGCAACGGGCCGTGGCCCGGAACACCTTTCTACGCATGGATGTAGAAACCGGCGATGTTGAAGAGCCAGAGCGCACGGATTGGTACTTTCTCAACACGGCCAAAGGACGGCGCACAGTGGCGTTGATCCGCCAGGGCAAGCTGGGCGAACTGCAAAAGGTGTTGCCCGAAGAAGCCCGGCTGCACGTGGAGCGCCCCAACGTCTTTTTGCTCTACGAACAGAATATCGGCCTGATGACCGAACTGATTGCCGAACAGTTACGCGACATGGAGCGCACCTATCCCCCAGAGTGGATTCAGGAAGCATTTGAAATTGCGGTGATCGCCAACAAACGAGCGTTACGTTACATTCAAGCCGTGTTGCGCCGTTGGGAGACCGAAGGGAAGAACGAAACAAATGGAAGAAGTGGGCGAGATTCTGCGACGCAACAACCCAAAGATTACACCCCCGACGAATATTCCGACATCATCCGTCAATAACAGCGCCAAAAACCAGGGGCACACCCATGCCGACGGAGCCATCGTCCGTCAGCAGCCGCCTGCCCTGCCCAAGCGGCCCAGCGACCAACAGCGCCCGCAACCCTTTTCCACCGGCTGTTCCCGCTGTGGGGGTGTGGGTTATGTGCTGGCCGATGTGCCTCTGGGCCACCCGGACTTTGGCAAAGCCATCCCCTGCCACTGCAAACAAGAAGAGCGGCTCTGGCGACGCGTCCACGAATACCAGGGGATGAGCAACCTGGCCGCCCTGGCCCACTACACCTTTGATGCCTTCACCGCTGCCCCACCCTGGCTTGCCCCAGCCAACCAGGAGAGCCTACGCCGGGCCTTCAACGCGACATCGGCCTTTGCCCAGAACCCCGAAGGCTGGTTGGTTCTCACTGGTAACTATGGGTGTGGCAAAACCCACCTGGCCGCGGCCATTGCCAACGATCGACTGGATCGGGGACAGCCAGCGATCTTTGTCGTCGTACCCGATCTTCTCGACCACTTGCGCACAACCTTTGGCCCCAATAGCGATGTGGCCTACGACGAAATGTTCGAGCAAGTACGCAGCACCCGCCTATTGATTTTGGACGATCTGGGCAGCCAGAGCGCGACCCCTTGGGCACAGGAAAAGCTCTTTCAAATCCTCAATCACCGCTACAACGCACACCTGCCCACGGTTATCACCACCAACCAACGGCTAGAGGATTTAGACCAACGCCTGCGCAGCCGCCTGCTCGACATCAACCTGGTGCAGCGCTTGCACATTATGGCGCCGGACTTCCGATCGGGGACCAACGCCAACCAGAGTGATTTGAGTACCCTCTCCCTGCATATGGGGCAGCAATTCCATACTTTCGAAATTCACCGGCGCAACCTGTCGCCCGACGAGCTATCTAATCTGCGCCAGGTGCGCGAAGCCGTGATGGACTATGCCAACGATCCCGGCGGCTGGCTGGTGTTGATGGGCGCACACGGCACAGGCAAAACTCACCTGGCCGCGGCCGTCGCCAACCACCAACGCGAGCAAGGCCATACCGAAGCCATGTTCTTGGTTGTGCCCGATTTTCTCGACTTTTTGCGTGCTGCCTTCAATCCCCAGTCCCCGGTTCCCTACGACAGACGCTTCGACGAAATCCGCAAAACACCCATGCTTGTGTTGGATGATCTAGGTGTGGAGAGCGCGACGCCCTGGGCCAAAGAAAAGCTCTTTCAACTGCTCAACTTTCGCTACAGCGCCAACTTGCCCACCATCATTACCACCAGCGCCACAGTCACCGAACTGGAACCCTGGCTGCGAAGCCGGATTCTGGACACCGACCGATGTGTGGTGTGGGCGTTGAAAGCACCCAGCTACCGGGGCAGTTCCGATCAGACAAGTCGGCCACGCCGAAGATAGAAAACCAAGAAGCGCCTTTCCGGAACTCTCTCACCCCTTTGAACGTTGCCATCCCGTATGCTATACTCGGCCCACTGTTGTCCATTTTTATAAAGGAATTTTGCCCGATGCAGATTCGTTTTTTCTCCTTGTTGCTCATCGCCCTGGCTTTTTCTGCCTGTGGGTTTGGCTCCACCCCAGAGCCTCCCTTGCCCACCGATACACCAGTGCCAACCTTCACCCCCA
>JAHEML010000746.1 GCA_024643705.1 Caldilineaceae bacterium
GGATGGGCGGGACTTGATGGCGTCGATGGCACGCTGCACCACCCCCAAGGTCACCAGCCCAAAGATAACCAGCATCACCGCGCCCACCTTCTGTACACTGCCCAGATAGGCGTTGAGGTTCTGGCCCAGTAGACCGGCTGCCGAACCAAGCAGAGTGAAGACGACACCAAAGCCCAGCACAAAGGAAACCGCGTGGAGAAACGTTGTGGAACGCGAAACCGGCTTTGGTTGGGCGGTCTCTTCGGACATGGTTGCTTGGGTCATAGAATAGGTCCTATTTGGCTTCGGTCAGCATGGTTGCGTGATGGTTGGGTGACGGCTAGGCTTCTCAATTCACTGTCTCCCCGCAGTCTACGCCCGCTAACACCTTGGGAGAAGTAAACACCCCTACCAAAAGTATTAACAAAGTATGAACGGTGTTGCCCCACTATCACTTTTTCGCCCGAATTTGCTCCTCCAGCATTTGAACTTCCTTTTCCAACGAACGTTGGCGCACGAGCATGTAAACGACAAAAACGCCCACAGCAAGCCAGAGAATGATGAGTGCCGCCGCCAGATAGGTCATTGATAGAGTTCCTCCCGGATATCTGCAATGCGGGCTTCCAGGCTCAACTGCCGCCAACGATGGAAGAAGAGCGCCAGAAACAAGATGGTAAAACAACTAATGGTAATGAGCAGCGTCTGCCCCATGGTTGGGCCGATGCTAAAAGCCCCCTGGGCGTCCGCGTTGGAGCCATTAAAGACAACTGGGTGGATAGAACGAAAGATGCGGGCGCTTAGATAGGTGAATGGCACGCTCAGAAAGGCAAACAAGGCGTAGATTGCGGAAAAACGTGCCCTGGTGTGGCGATTGTCCATTCCGTTGCGAAAGAGCATATAGGCCAGGTAGATCAGAATGGTGATGGTAGCCGTCGTCAGCCGAGGGTCCCAGGTCCAATAGGTATTCCAGGTGGGTTTGGCCCAAATTGCGCCGGTGACCATAATGCCAAAGCCAAAAATAGTGCCTACCTCGACCCCAGCCTGGGCAATCCGATCCCACACCAGGGTGCGGCGCACCAGGTAACCTGCGCTGCCAATGACAGAGATCAGGAACCCCAGGGTGGCAGTGATGTTACAGCCCATGTGGAAATAGAAGATGCGCTGGGCGATCTGCTCATCACCGGCCAGATTCGTGGCTTCCTTGGCAAAGAACAATCCCGCCCAGATCGCCACCACCATAGCCAGCCCGGCCAGGATGTCCAAGGTGAGTAAAGGGCCGTACCAAATATCCGACCGTTTGCCGTGTACTGTGGTTGTGCTTGCCATACGTCCTCCATGGGGAGATAGTATCCGCGCTTGTCAGTGGAAATTGTCACAAAATTGTCACAAAAAGTAGCCGATTCAGATGCCATCCCAAATGAGATCAACAATCCAATAGGCAGCCACAAAAAATATACAATCGAATACGCCCAAAATCACCAACCATGTGGTCAGACCACTCACTGGCCGCCCGTCCAGTATGCCAGCCGTCAAACTGACACCGGCCATAAAGACAGGAACCATCACCGGCAAGAGAAGCACTGGCAACATGGACTCCCGCGCCCGGCTGTTGGCTGTCAATGCGGCAAAAAAGGTACCCACTTCGGCGTAGCCGATGGTCCCCAAAAAGAGGGCCAACAGAATATGAAACTGAAAGAGGTTGGTGTCGAACATCACCAAAATCACGGGCAGCACAAAGAGTTCCAGCAGAAAAAGATAGAGCAGGTTCGACGCCAGTTTGCCGAAATAGATAGCGCTTGGCTCCACCGGGGCTAGAAGCAAGCCGGCCAGGGTGTCCCGATCAACCTCGGCCCCAAAGGAGCGGTGAAGCCCCAAGACACCGGCAAAGAGGACGATCACCCACAATATGCCGGGTACAACCATCGCCGATTGGGGAACCCGCAGATCAAAGGCGAGACCGAAAATGACCACCGCCAGCAAGCCAAAGACGATCATCGTCGACGCCACCTCTTTGGCCCGTAGCTCGGCCCGCACATCTTTGGCAGCCACCGCAAAAGCCTTGCGCATATAAGCGGAAAAACCGCCCCCAGTGCGCATTTTCACAGGCTCGCCCAGCAGGCCACCCAACAGATCACGACTCATAGTTGCCCCAATTTTAGCATGGCGGCCCCGTCTTCAACCACCCCATCCGCCAGATAATAGACCCGATCAGCCCAGCGCTGGGCACGATCCCAATTGTGGGTGGTCACAAGCACAGCACGCCCACCCTGGCGCAGTTGGGCGATCAGATCGGTCAACACGGCAACACTCTCCTGATCAAGCCCTGTGTCCGGCTCGTCCAGCAGCAGCACAGGCGGGTCGTGCAATATGGCCCGACCAATCGCCAGCCGCTGGATCATCCCCCGGCTGTAGGTGCGCACAGGATCGTAGCGCCGTTGCCAGAGGTCCATCGCGGTCAATACAGCCTCAATGCGCGCCTCTGGATCGACCAGATCGTACATTTGGGCATAAAAGCCCAGGTTTTCCAACCCGTTGAGATTGTCGTACACCAAGGGTCTATGGCTGACCAGGCCCACATAGCGGCGAATTTCGTGGCCCGCATTCGCCATGGGCACATTTCCCAGCCAAACTTCCCCCCGTTCGGGTGCGTCCAGGCCGGAAAGGATGCGCAGCAGGGTTGTCTTGCCAGCACCGTTGGCCCCCAATAGGGCT
>JAHEML010000747.1 GCA_024643705.1 Caldilineaceae bacterium
CTCTTAACATCGCCCCGTTTAGCCAAAACCCCGTGGGTTCCCAAGTATTCCCGGGCTACCGGTGTATCGAAGGCCACGGTGGGCAATCCCACCGCCATATAGTTGAGCAACTTCCCCGCACCCTCGGTATTACTCAATTTGGGAGCCACAGCTACATCGCCCAGCGCTAAATAGATTGGCGCTTCTGCGTAAGGGATGCGTCCTGTCATCGTCACGAATGCACCGATTCCCAGTTCGTTCACCTTAGCTTGATAGACATCTACGCCAGGAAAACCCATCAGCAACAAATGGACATCCTGCCTTTGCCGGCACACCAACTGCATCGCCTGCAACAGATGGCTTGTCCCCTGATGTTCGGCCAGCAAACCCAAATAGACAATCACACGACGACCGTCAGGAATCCCCAGCTTGCTCCGCAGCTCAACCAGTTCCCCTGGATTATACGTCTCCCTGGGACGAAACACATTCGCATTGACAGAATCAGGTAGAGTCTGTACACGGTTTGGATCACACCCAAACTTGTCCACCAGCAGACGTTCCGCATTGGACGTGCTTGTCAAAACCGCCTGAGCCGACCGGTTGATCCATGTTTCCAAGCGCAACATTGGCGCAAAAAAGCGGCTCTTCTCACTCAAAAACCGGTGATCTACCATCTCGGCGGTTAGGCTACCCTGAAAATCGAAAACCACCGGTAGTCTGAACAGACGACCAAGCACCAATCCAATCAACGCACCCTCGTGCAGATGAGCGTGGATCACATCAAAACGCTCCCGCACCAACAATTCCAGCGTCTTGATCCCCAACAGCGCATCGAATGCAATTTTATGCCGACTCGAGCCAACCTCGTACTCCCGCCGCCAGGGTATAGGCAACGTGCGTCGAATATCCAGCCCGGGCACATTGTTGCCATTGCGATAGGTGACGATAGTCACACGATGGCCCATCCCTTGCAGAATACGTGCCTCTTCCAAAATGCGCACATGGCAACCATAGTCGGCAAAAAAGCTGGTTGGGGCGATCATCAGCACCCGGAAATGGGGGCTTTCAGGTCTACCTTCCACCGGCGAACTAGACTGGGAATTCTCAACCAACTCAGAAGTCATACCGTCGTCCCTTTTGGCACCGAAAGATTGCCGCGAAAGATTGCCCGCACCAGATTGCAACCACAGAAAGTCCTATTGCACGACAAGCCAAGCACCTATTGTAGCGGAAAGCCAGGGCATACCCAAACACCTCGACCTGTTCTAACGTTGCAATGCATTACGAAAGAGCGACAAATCTGCGCCAGAAATCCCCCTACCCCGCCAAATCAGAACAACATAGAGCAGTCCACCAGCCAATAACGGTCCCGGCCAAAAACCCGGCCAGGGGGAAACAGTGGTCAGCCATGCCTGGAACAGCGCCCCAGCCAAAGTAGCCAATAGCAGAAGCGGCAACTGGCGCGGCAACCCTACTCGGACCTCCATGCGTTTGAGCAAGATGAGGCCAATCAGCGCGCTGACAGAAATGGCCGAAACCATCGCCACGGCAGCGCCCCATGCTTGCCAACGATTCGTGAGAATTGGCAACAATGCGCAGGCCACGCCAATATGCGCGCCAGCAATCATCAGGCTGCCTTGGGGTTGACGCTCCACCAGCAAAAGATTGACCGCATAGGTTGCCACCAGAAAAAGAGGTGCCGCCCAGATCAATACTCGATAGGCGCTCAACACCGCAGCGTGATCATCCGCCTGGTAGAGAATGCCCAATAACCAATCAGCCGCACCACCACTGAAAGCCGCAGCGGGCAGAAAAATCATCAAACTGAACCGAATCGACAGACCAGCCAGCCGCCTGTATTGATCTTCCGCCTGCACACGTAGACGGCTAAGGGTTGGATAGAGCGCCTGCCACCAGGTTTGAGCCAGAATGATCAACACCCGCACAACCAGGTACGCCGCACTGTAGATGCCCGTGATCGTCTCTCCTGCCGTCACACTCAGCAGCAAAATATCGAGCCGATGCAACAGCACATTCGCCAGCGCCAGCCCATAAAAGGGTCGGGCATGGTTCCAGAAATAGGCAAGGGCTGCCCTGATCTCCCATGAAGAACTCTTGGCAAATCCCCGCAACAACTGGCTTTGGCGCACCAGCCATAGGCAGATCAACGCAGAAATGGCCTGGGTGCCGATCACCGCAGCACAGAGAAGAATCACCCCGCCCCCTTGCCAAAGCACCACCAAGCTGATCCCCACAATCAGCGTGTTGATGATCATCTCCACCCCCATCACCAGTTCCATCCGCTCGTTGGCTTGAAAAAGCATCTCGCAGACCGATGTAAGAGCATACAGCGGCAAAGAAGCAGTGATAAGCAGCAGCGACAGTCGGGTTTCGGGTTGGTAGGGAAGAATGGCCGTGATACCGTACACACAACCCCAAATCAGCACCGCAGCCGCCACCTGGAGCAACAGTGCAGCCAGAAACGACTGTTGCCGTCGCTCCGGGTGACGGGCCAAGTCTCGCACCAGCAATTGGGGCAACCCCAACTCGCTCAGCACTTGGCAGACATTGAGCCAGGCCAATGCGGTAGCATATTGGCCGAACCCCTGCAAGCCCAATTGCCGGGCAATGATCAATTGCAGCACCAAGCTGATGCCAATGCGCCACAGGCTAGAGGCGGCCAAAGCGCCCGTATTGAGAACAATACGT
>JAHEML010000748.1 GCA_024643705.1 Caldilineaceae bacterium
CACTGTGGGGTAGTGGTGAATCGTGTCCACGATGGCCTTCAACCCCAGGTTGTGGGTCATTGCCAATGTGATTTCGCTGATGATCTCACCGGCGTGGGGGGCAACGATGGTCGCACCCAGAATCTTGTCGCTACCTTTTGCCGTGTGTACCTTCACAAACCCTTCGGTCTCGCCATCGGCCAGCGCCCGGTCGGATTCGTCCAGAGGCACGGTGTAGGTGTCGATCTCCATGCCCTTCTCGGCGGCTTGGTGGGCATATAGCCCCACATGGGCGATCTCCGGGTCGGTGTAGGTAGCCCAGGGGATCACCAGATCGCTGAATTTCTTCTTGGGGCCGGGAAAGAGGGCATTTTGCAGCACAATGCGGGCCGAGGCGTCGGCGGTGTGGGTAAATTGATATGCGAGCGCCACATCCCCCGCGGCGTAGATGTCGGGGTTGGTCGTTTGTAGGGTGTCGTCCACCACCACCCCTTTGGGTGTGTATTCCACCCCGGCTGCTTCCAAATTGAGCGAATCCACATTGGGCGTGCGTCCCGCGCCCAGCAGAATCTCATCCACCTCCGTTTCGTGGGCTACCCCATCTAGCTCGTAGCGGACGGATTTGGCGTTGCCCGCCGCGTCCACCCGCTGAATCTTCACCCCCAGCAGCATCTCCACCCCGTCTTTGACCAGGGATGCGGCCACAATCTGGGCCGCA
This sequence comes from Caldilineaceae bacterium, assembly GCA_024643705.1. Taxonomy (GTDB): domain Bacteria; phylum Chloroflexota; class Anaerolineae; order Caldilineales; family Caldilineaceae; genus JACQGT01. The sequence goes on from JAHEML010000748.1 coordinate 698, forward strand.
TCTTTGTCTTCGCGGATGAGAATCTGCGGCGCGATTTCCAGCAGGGTTACCTGTGTGCCTAGCCGTTGGAAGGTCTGTGCCAGTTCGCAGCCAATGGGGCCTGCACCCACAATTGCCAGGCGTTGGGGTTGTTCGGTGAGTTGGAAGACCGTTTCGTTGGTCAAGTAGCCCGCCTCGGCCAGGCCGGGGACGGGGATTGTGGCGGCGCGGGAACCGGTGGCGATGACCGCTTTGGTGAAGCGTAATTTCTGCCCCTCCACTTCCAGGCAGTTGGGATCGGTGAAGTGTGCCGTGCCAAAGAATACGTCAATGCCCAAATCGGTGAAGCGCTGGGCAGAATCGGCCTTGCTCAGATCAGCCCGCACCCGGCGCATACGACGCATGACAGCGGCGAAATCGACACGGGGTGCCGTGTCCACGTGGATGCCGTAGCGCTCGGCTTTGGCGATCTCCCCCATCACTTTGGCCGAGCGGATGATCGTCTTGGACGGCACGCAGCCCGTGTTCAAGCAATCGCCGCCCAGAATGTCCCGCTCGATCAGGGCCACCCGGGCACCCATCCCCGCTGCCCCCACCGCGGCCACCAGCCCGGCAGAGCCGCCGCCGATCACCACCAGGTTGTACCCATCTGCAGCAGTGGGGTTGACCCAGCCGGGCGGCGCGCAATTGGCGAAAAGCTGGGCATTGAGTTCATCGGCAGGGCGGATGGTGGGTTGTTGGTGCATGGGAAAGTTCCTGTGTTGGTGTGGGGCGGCAAACGACAGACGGAGGACGAACCGAGTGCCGAATTGGTTCGCCCTCCGTCTGTCGTCGTAACCGCTGGATCGTCTGCTTTCCACACTACAGGGAGGAGCAGGTTTGAGCAGTAACGGGGATTACGCAGGAGAATGATTATTGGGTTTGGGTTTTATGGCTATGGACAACTACGTACTGTTACTGCATCCACAATCATCGCGCTCTTGCCACTGTAGCCATTATTGTAGACTTCGAAGAGCAGGCGCACCCGTTTGCCGCGATAGGGGGTCAGATCAGCCGTGATCATCTCCCACAGTTGGCTGTTGGATCGCTCCCGAAAGAGGAACGTGCTACTGCCATTTAGAACCGTCAGCATCAAGTACTGGGAATCGGTGTCTGCACCCGTGCTGCTGCGCCAGACCTGGGCAGAAAGCTCAATGCTTTGCGCGGCAACAGGCAGATCGATCCACTGGTATGCTGTGCTATAACTCAGACTGTTGCCTGTGTCGTCAGGCAAGAAGCCAGCTTGCAACCCGCGTGTCCCAGCAAATGGATTGCTCGTCGTATAGACAGCCGAGTGGGTTGTCGCCGGCAGTATCCAGCCATTTTCATCCTCAAACCCACCATTTGTCACCAAGTCTATACATGTATCCGTCGGTGTGGCTATGGGTGTTGCCGTCGGCGTTGCTGTGGGTGTCATCGATGGGGTGGCAGTCTCAGTCGGTGTGGCAGTCTCGGTCGGTGTGGGTGTTGCGGTTGCAGTGGCTGTAGCCGATGGTGTTGGGCTTGATGTCGGGCTAGGCGTCATGGTTGGCTGTGGAGTTGGTGTTGGCGTCTCAGTCGCTGTTTTGGTTATCGTTGGGGTCGCGGTTGGTGTGTGGTTTGGATCAGGTGTGGATGTAGCAGTGGGTGAAGCGGTAGCCGTTGGTGTGGCCGATGCTGTCGGGGTTGCCGTTGGCGACGGTGTGATGGTTGGTGTTGATGTTTTGGATGGTGTCGCGGTGGGCGACGCTGTCGCTGTCGCGGTTGGGGTAGGCGTCGGCGTATGAGTTGCAGTTGGTGTCAGGGTCGGTTGCCGTTGCACCAAAGGTACATAATTGAAACTGAGTTTGCAATCGAAGAGATAGACATCATCGACCCCCAGATATGTCAGCTCTGCAATACGTGGAGAACCTTCAAACCAGAGTTCGATATAGCGGCCTGTGTACGCGCTCAGATTGTAGTGGCGTTGGGTCCAGTCATGGGGTGTATCGAAC
>JAHEML010000749.1 GCA_024643705.1 Caldilineaceae bacterium
CCCGCCTGCGCTCGCCTTCGTCCAGGGGCATAATGCGCTCGTAACCCGTATGCGCCATTTCATCCCAGGTAGCTGGATCATCGACCATCCAATCTCTCTGGCGTGGAGCTTTTGGTTCGCGGTTGCGCTTGAGTTTCTTACGGGCAGTTCTCAATTGTCTGTGACTATCAGATTTTGTACGGCTTGATTGTATTGTCTTGGATTTTGCCATTGTTTTGGCTCTGTCTCCTGTGTTGAAACGGTGATCAAAAACAAACACCCACGAGCAACCTGTGCCCGTGGGTGTGTAGACAATGTGTGATCCGACAGACTCGATAAACTCGGCGCGGTGCGCTCAGAATCGTCGGCACAAAAAAACCACGGGGAGGAAATACACCCGTGGCCCTATGCAAAACCAACAATCAAGGATTCAATCCATGATCAACATGAACGGTAGAGGCGTATCTCCCAGCTATTCATCTGTACACTCTCAACAAGTAGCTTTTTCATAGTACGCCTCCCTTCCATTTCCTTTTCAACTTTTTTTTCAACTACCCTGCGTGGGGTAGGTCGACCAGCAACGCCTGTACAGGGTACAGCCATTTTCGCGGCCTGTCAACCGCCAAAAAACCGCAAAATGATACGAAATAAGTTAGCCAGCCCGGCGCGCCACATCCAGCGCGGCCTGGGCCGTGGCCGGGATGATCGGCCCAAATGCTGCGAAACGCGTGTCTTGGGTCTGGCCGCGCACGAAACGCACATAGATTTGGGCGATGATCACCACCACCCGGTAGAGGCTGAGGCTGTGGTAGAAGGCCATGTGGGAGACATCCCGCCCGCTGCGGGTTGCATAGCGGGCCACCAATTCCTCCCGGCACAGGAAGCCGGGCTGAATTGGCATCATCGCCAACGCCTGAAAATGAACCGGATCGTCGGGCTGTGCCCAATAGGCCAGCAGCGCGCCCAGATCAGAAAGGGGATCACCCAGGGTACACATGTCCCAATCAAAGATGGCGACAAGACGGCCCGGATCATCCGCGGCCAACATCACGTTGTCCAGCTTGTAGTCGTTGTGAACGAGGCTGGGCGTGCCTTCGGGGGGCTGATTTGCCAGCAACCACTCATGCACAGCGCTCATGGCCCGGTTTTCGGGCAACTCTGTGGCCTGCCAGCGACGCCACCATCCTTCTATCTGACGACGGATAAAGCCCGCTGGTCGGCCCAGATCGGCCAAGCCGATGGCTGTGTAGTCCACCGCGTGCAGGTCCGCCAAAGCATCCACCAACGCTCCGCTCATCCGCCGGGGCGCGTCGGGGAAACCAGCGTACACAGCAGGAACCTGCTTGCGCACGACGATCCCGTGTCGCCGCTCCATCACAAAAAAGGGCGCGCCCACAACCGACCTGTCGTCGGAGAAGAGGAATGCACGGGGCGCGTATGGGTAGGCTTGCCAGAGAGCCGACAGAACCCTGGATTCGCGCGCCATGTCGTGGGCCGAGGGCGCGATGGGTCCCAGGGGCGGACGGCGCAACACGTACTCGTGGCTGCCATAATCCAAATGGTAGGTCAGATTGGCCGCGCCGCCACCGAATTGGCGCACGGTCAAAGGCTGATCAGATCCGGGGAGCCTACCCCGCAAGAATGCGGCCACCCGTTCCGTATCCAGTTGTTCATCGTCCCGCACGGGGATTGTATCGTTCACGCTGAATCTCCCAATCTCCGTTCCCTAATACCTCTTCAATATCCGCCGCGCTACGCTGATTTTGTGAACCTCGTCCGGGCCATCGTAGATGCGGGCGGCACGTTCGTGGCGATACCACCAGGCGATGGGGGTGTCGTCGCTCATGCCCAGCCCACCCAGGGTTTGCAGCGCCCTGTCCAGCACCCGCTGGATCACACCGGCCACATAAAATTTGATCAGCGAAATATCGTCTCTGGCTGCATAAGAGCCTTCGGCGTCGATCTTGCGCGCCGTCTCCAGCACCATCAACCGGGAAGCGTTAATCTCGGCCCGGCTTTCGGCAATCCACGCTTGAACCATGCCCTGCTCCCCCAATGTGCGCCCTGGTGCCACCTGTCGATGGGCAGCGTGGGTACACATGATGTCGAAGGCTCGCTCGCAGATGCCGATCCAACGCATACAATGGTGGATGCGGCCTGGGCCTAGCCGGTGTTGGGCCAGGGCAAAACCGGCCCCTTCGTCGCCAATGCGATTGCTGATGGGAACCCGCACATTGTCGTAGCGCACTTCCGCGTGACTGCTCCAACCCTCGCCGCTTTCGCCCATCACCGCGATGTTGCGCACCAGGGTAAAGCCGGGGGTATCCAAAGGCACAATAATCTGGCTGGCTCGCTGGTGGCGGCTTTCGGCATCCGGGCTGGTCACAGCCATCACAATGGCGAAGGTCGCGCCATCGGCGGCGGTGGTGTACCACTTGTGGCCGCTGATCAGATAGTCGTCTCCGTCGCGCACGGCACTGGTACTCATCCATGTGGGGTTGCTGCCTGCATGTTCCGGCTCTGTCATGGAGAAACAGGAGCGAATCTCTCCCCGCACCAGGGGCATCAGCCAGCGTTCCTTCTGCTCTGCCGAGCCAAATTCCAACAGTAATTCTGTGTTGCCGATGTCGGGGGCCTGGCAGTTGAATGCGTAGTGGCCCATGGGTGATCGGCCCAACTCCTCGCTTACCCGACCAAATTCGGCCAG
>JAHEML010000750.1 GCA_024643705.1 Caldilineaceae bacterium
TACGTCTCCGGCAATGCTGGTGTTGAAAACAATGCGGCTCTGGCTGTAGACCTGACCGACTTCGGCTGGGGAATAGTGACGATAGAAATCGTTGGTCTGATAGCGTTCGGACAACAGCGCCAAGCGTCGCGCCCGCGCCGTTTTGCGGTGGGCCGCCGACAAATTGCCCACAAATCCCACATCGTAGATGCGTTCCAATTGGTGATCTCTGTGTACGTCGGCAGCAGCGGCCAGGGGCAACCAGTAGATTTGGCGATGGCCTACGCTCTGGGCGTATGTTTCGACAAAGTCCTTTTGCGCCAGAAAGACAGCATCAAAAAAGCGGGCCACGGTCTGCCGCCAATCGCCAATGTGGACATCAATGAGGTAGCAGGCGGTGGGGATCGACAACCGTTCGATGCCGGTAGGGAAATAGCGGTCGGCTGGGTCGATCCAGAGGAAGAGATCGGGTGGATGGGGCAGGAGGGCCAGCAGCCTATCGATGGCGACTGCGCCTGTGTAGCCAGCCCGGTTCTCGTTGCCCAGCCCGACATAGGTTACCGTGTGGCCTCGAGCAACGAGCGCCCGCTCGATGTGATGACCAGCGGCGGTGGGGAAATAGCTATAACCCAGGGCAACATGCATAGCAGCCACTTTCGATCCTGTCCCGATTCCCGAATGCACCGGTCATCGGCTTTGTCGATACCAATCAATTGTGCGCTGCAAGCCTTCGCGAAAGTCGGTGCGGGCGACAAAGCCAAATGTTACGCGTGCCCGTTGGGTGTCCAGGCTGCGTCGGGGCTGGCCGTCGGGCTTCGATGAATCCCACTCAACCCTGCCCGTAAAGCCGGTCAGTTCGGCGATCATCGGGGCCAGTTCGGCAATACGGACTTCGTGCTGCGCACCCAGGTTGACAGGTTCGGGGCTGTTGTAGCGTTCTGTTGCCAGTACGATGCCCTCAGCGGCGTCGTCCACGTACAAGAATTCTCGCGAGGCGCTGCCTGTGCCCCAAACAGAGATGCTGGTATCGCCCCGGTCGATGGCGTCGAAACATTTTTTGATCAATGCGGGGATAACGTGGGAGGAAGACGGGTCGAAGTTGTCTTCCGGACCGTAGAGATTGGTGGGCAGCAGGTAGATGGCGTTGTAGCCGTATTGCTCTCGGTAGGCCTGGCCCTGGACGAGCAGCATCTTTTTTGCCAGGCCATAAGGGGCGTTGGTTTCTTCTGGGTAGCCGAGCCAGAGGTCGTCTTCCTGGAAGGGAACCGGGAGAATTTTGGGGTAGGCGCAGACAGTGCCGATGGAGACGAATTTGTCGATGCTCTGCTGGCGGCCAATTTCCAGGGTGTAGACGCCCATGAGCAGGTTGTCGTAAAAGAACTCGCCGGGTTTTTCCCGGTTGGCCCCAATGCCACCCACCCGGGCTGCCATGTGGATGACCACATCTGGGCGTGCGTCTGCATAGAGTTGCTGCACGGCTTCCAATTGGCGCAGATCGTAGTCGGCGCTGCGGGGCACGAAGATGTCGGCGCAACCGCTGGATTCCAGCCGCTTGACTACCCGACGTCCCAGAAAGCCACTGCCCCCGGTAACGACAACACGTTTGCCTGCCAATTCTCTATCCATTTGGTCAATCCTCCCATTGCTCTGGCTCATTCTGAAAACGATACATCACTCTTGCAGAATTTGCCAGTAGAACGCCTCCAATTCTCCAATCAATCGCGGCCAGGCGAAGATTGTCTCGGCAACGTGTCGGGCTTTCTCGCCCATGTCGGATTGCATTGCTGGATCGGAGAGCAGCCTTTCCAGCGCGGTCACAAAATCATCGTCCTCGGCGAGCAAACCTACCCCATAGTCTCGACAATAGGCTGCAATATCCCCAATCGGGCTGGCGACGGTCGGCCTGCCTGCACACATATAGTCGAGGAGTTTATTGGGCAGACGGCCCCAGTTGGCGGCCCGGTCGGTCAAGGGTAGGCACATGACATTGGCGCAGCCCAGATAATCGCTCACTTGTTCGTCTGGGACAAAGCCCGTTTGCCAAAGCCGATCGGCGATGCCAAAGCTGTGGGCCATGGCTTCCACGCCCGGATTGATGCGCCCGATGACCATCAACCAGACGCCAGGAAGCTGTCGGATGGCGTCCATCACAATCTCCAGATCACCTTGACCCATGCCGATAAAACCGACGATCTGGCGATCTGTTGGCACGCCCAAACTTTCCCTGGCTTTGGTCAATGCCACGGGGTGAATGCGTTCTGTGGCTGCGCCGGTGGGGATGAAGCGCACCTGATCCGCCGGGTATCCCAGAGCCACTGCCCGCTCTTGCAAGACGGTGCTGATGGTCACAATGCCGTCGGACCAGAGCTTGGAGCGTTCTTCCCACCATTCTTCAAAACGGCCCACCATGGGGAAGCGGCGACTGGGCACATCGTTGATTCCGCCTGGCCCACCCCACCAGTCAATCCAGTCGGAGACGAGCTTTGCCCCCCGCAGCCGTCCGGGGAATCCGGCAAAGGTGGCATTGGGCTTGTGATCGCAAAGGTGAATGATGTCGTAGTTTTCCACCGACGCGTGGGCCATGCGCAGCAGATTGTCCAGGGGGCCGTAGCCTTCGCCGCTGTATTCCTGCCCCCAGTTGGGCATCTGGCCCAGGCGCACGCCGTTGACTGTTGACCATTCGGCCCACCAGCGTTGGGTGGGCGA